>NZ_RZTB01000340.1:0-756 GCF_003997735.1 Mesorhizobium sp. M7A.F.Ca.MR.148.00.0.0
CCACGTGGATGCTCACAGGCTGCGTCGCGGTCGTATCGCCATCATGGTCTGTCGCAGAGACCAGGAACTGCAGGTTCAAGTCGGACGGCAGGATGTTCTGCGATATGTCGACGGCCGCCAACCTCATTTTCGCATCGGCATTGCCGGTTATCGAAATCACGTTGAAATCGATCGTCGGGTCGATGATGAGATGTCCATTCACCACCGTCGCCGTTCCATTCTGGGTCTGGTTGGTGACGGAATTGGTCGCCGTCCATGAGACCGAACCAGAGCCATTGTTCACATTGAAATCGAGACTGCCTATGAACTTCGGATTGAGAGTCGGCGCGTCATTGCCGGCTGTCGCTGAGGTGTGGAACTCCATGGTGAAGTTTTCATTGGGGTCGATGAACTGGTTGTCAACGCCGAAGCCTTGCGTGGAAGAGTTGACGCCGTTGCCGTTACCGGTGAATTCGATCAGGCCGTTCGGAGTTTCGAGGAACGGCGTCGGACCACCCGGGCTCAGCCCTGTGAGCGTCTGCGTGACGGTCGTGGCGGCCTGCGGCGTGACGAGATCGAACTCATAGGTGCCATCCGGCCTTACCGTCAGGGAGAACACTTCGGTCACGCCCGAATTCCCGTGAAGGACCGTTGTGCCATCCGCCGCGGTCGTCGTGCTGTAGGTGATCCCGGTGATCGCAGGTCCGGTGATGTTGAAATGATCGAGGCCATCGGCACCCGCCGCCAGCGAGAAGACCCCTGCGACCGATCCAACCT
>NZ_RZTB01000341.1:0-751 GCF_003997735.1 Mesorhizobium sp. M7A.F.Ca.MR.148.00.0.0
CTCCGTGTGGCAGTCGTCACGACGCTGGCCTGTTCGCTGCTGCTTCAGGCCGGCTACTTCGGCCGCGTGCTCTTTTTCGCGGACGTCGATGATCTGTAGAACTGTTCATTCGCTCCGCAGAGGGCCGGCGAATCCAATCTCTTCCTAAGCCCGTTGGCCGTAATCGAAAGACACGGGGCCGGCGAGTTCGTGCTCAGCTGCCACTGTGCTAGCAAGGGAACGGAATCCAATCCCGGAGCAGATGGCCAGAGTTGAGCGAAGACTGCGGTCGGAGCTCCTGCGCTTCCGGGTCTCCAAGGGGACGACTTTGCGAACCGAAGGGACTTTGAACCGTTGACGTGGCCGGCGTGCGGTAGGTTGGGCCAGCGACAGGGATCCCAGCCGGCCGGGAAGCACCGCCCTCTCAATGTGCGTTGACTTCGCTTCCTTTGGCGAAATGTGGGTAACGGCGAGGGCCGCACTCTTCCCGGGCCGTCGACATTCCCGCCCTTTTGGTGCGTGCGCCGTTAGGCGCGACAATTCGGTGCCCGCGTGTAACTGCGCGCATTCGCCGAAGCTTAGACGTGGTGCATTCCCGCTCGCCCGTTTGGCGGACAGTTCCGGCCGTGCTGGTTTTGCCGCCTAACGCCCGCCGCTCGTCACTGCCACACCCCTCTCCGGCAACGGCTCGGCGCATCGCGCAAGCCGGTTTAGCGATCAGGCCAGGCCCTTCGCGAGTTCCAACGCCTGCCGTTCGAAGAGGCGGCGGTAA
>NZ_RZTB01000342.1:0-735 GCF_003997735.1 Mesorhizobium sp. M7A.F.Ca.MR.148.00.0.0
ATCCGGTGCCGTTGCCCGTGCGCCTGTGGCAGGAGGAGGTCCACCGCCCAGGCGTGTACGATCTGGAAGTCGATACCTCGCTCCTGAGCCCGAAGCAGTGCGCGGATACGATCGCAGAGCAGCTTCGGCAAGCACCGTATCCAACAACGTTTCAGAAACTATCAAACCCATCCAGCGTGGCCCTTGAGCCGTTTTGACCGGCATGGCCGCCGCAGGCGGGTTCGTCCAGATCGGCGAAGCCTGCAAACGGCCGGCGATTGCATCGTGGAGCTCTCGATTTCAGCGGCCATGCGGTCCGGCACGAAACGGGTCAGCAAATATCCGCACGCCTTCCAGATCGCGATCATCAGGAATGCACCCGCATAGCCATCCAAGGCATAGTGCCAGCCAAGCACGACGGAACCGACCATAATGACGCCGGCGAATAACCACATCACAAGACCGGCCAGCCGCGACCGCCGTGTTGCATAGAGGGCGAACAGCACTGCCATCGCAACGTGCAGGGATGGGAAGGCGGATATACCGACGCTGCCGGTGGTTAGGCCGGTATAGCCACTCCACAGCATATCCTGCGTGCTGAGCGCCCAGATCGGATAGACGCGATCGGCGACGGCAAGTGCTTGCATGAGGGGGTGAAAGTCGTTGCCGAACCCCAATCGCTCGTAAAAGCAGGGGCCAGCCGACGACAGGCCCATCGCGAGGAAGAAGCCACCCAGCGTCCACACCGTCATGAAG
>NZ_RZTB01000343.1:0-711 GCF_003997735.1 Mesorhizobium sp. M7A.F.Ca.MR.148.00.0.0
TGCTTCCCACCCAATAGGTAGGTGGTATGTTCGGCTAACTCATCGACGGTGCTGCATAATCGCACACCGATGCTGCCGCTGCCTATGGCTGGCTTCAGAATCACCGGCAGGCCGATCTCGGCGGCAGAGATTTCAACCTCCGCTGCATTCGCTGCTAAGCGATAAGCAGGTATTGGAATGCCGGCCTCCGCGAGGAGCTGACGTTGAGTAAATTTGTCGCAGCATTGTTCAATCGATGCGGGGTTCGGTCCCGGTAGATCGAAATGCAGGCAGAGCTTGCCAACTGTCGCGTAGATCGACTCGTCGTCGCCCGCAAAGCCAGTAATGCCAGCAATGTCATACGTCGCACGTAGCCGCGAACATTCGTGAATCAGCGCATCGAGATTGTCTGTATCGACACGGATTGTCTCGACACTTTCCGCCGCAAGGTAGTCATACCGAGCAGGATCAGCCGACAGGGTAATTGGATGGAAACCAAGACTCTGGGCCGCTTGGACGTATCGCAGACCAATTACCCTATGACCTTCAACTAGGATAAGCGCTCTCGTTGCTCTTGGCATCCATTTCTCCATTGCGAGCTGCGGCGGTCCGGGCGTAAACAGGGTATTAGCCTCTTTCAGCGCGCCTGACCTCAGATTTAAGATGAACCTATAACCTTCAGGGACTTGCGCTCGCAAAGATTCTATAAATTTATTTGAAGCATTTGTTGCA
>NZ_RZTB01000344.1:0-701 GCF_003997735.1 Mesorhizobium sp. M7A.F.Ca.MR.148.00.0.0
GGGAGAAGGCAAGAAGAGCAGCGTCTACTGCGTCAGCCGCGTGTTGTTGGGCCGCTTGTTGAAGTCGCACTTGCCGGTGACGTTGTAGAAAAAGTCGGCGTTGCTGACGGGTGCCGGGACTGGGTTGCCGCCGTCCTCCCAGGCTTGGTAGCCTGTCGAGCCACAAGGCACGAGGCCAAAGATATCAACGATCTGGCCGGTCGCCATTTCGGCCAGGGGGATGTCCGCGCTTGTCGAGCTATAGAGCCGGTTGGACGTGGCCGGATCGTTCGAATAGAGGTTTTTCGGGTTGCCCGATGGCACGTTCATCTGCAGATAGAGGCTGGCCATCTGGCTGACGTCGATTGACGCACCGGCGGTGTTGCCAGGAGTCATTGTGTCGACACAGTAATATTTCGTGCCAGACTGGTCGGTGTTGAGAGTCACCCCGTTGGGCGGATTTTTGCCGACCTTGCAGACCTGCGTCTGGATCACCGTGGGGACGCCCAGACTGTCGATCTTGCTGACGGTGGTGGTGCCGTAACCTTTGGGATCTGTGCCGCCGCCGTATTTGTAATCGATCGTCATCAGCGGCTTGCCCGCTGCGGCACCGAACATCGTGCCGTAGAGCGTCATTGTCTTGTTCCAGTAACCCGACACGCCGGTGACCTTGAAGGTCGCCTCCACCAGCGCCGGCGTCTTGCTCACCGCCGACGCGACGC
>NZ_RZTB01000345.1:0-307 GCF_003997735.1 Mesorhizobium sp. M7A.F.Ca.MR.148.00.0.0
ATTTTCTGCGACGGCGAGCCCGCGAAAGGGCTTTTTCCGATGAGGGCCCGGACATGATCGTCGACCCAGCCAATCCCACCGCCGATCGTCAGGCCGCGGCGGCCAGCCTGCACACCTTCATGCGCCTTCCCGTCGCGCAGCGAAGCAGCGTGATCATGATGGACGTTCTAGGCTATTCGCTGCAGGAGATCAGCGACATGCTCGACACCAGCATCCCTGCCATCAAGGCGGCGCTGCATCGCGGTCGCGGCCGGCTCCGCCATCTTGCTGACGAACCGGACGACCGTCCTGTTCCGAAACTGAGTGC
>NZ_RZTB01000345.1:471-694 GCF_003997735.1 Mesorhizobium sp. M7A.F.Ca.MR.148.00.0.0
GACCGCTTCAACGCACGCGATTTCGATGCGGTGCGCGACATGCTGGCCGAAGAAGTACGACTGGAACTGGTTGCCCGGACACAGCTGAACGGCCGCAAGGAAGTGGGTACCTATTTCGGCAACTATTCCCGGGTGCAGGATTGGCGCTTCGTGCCCGGCTTCGTCGAAGACAGGCCGGCAATCCTCGTTCACGATCCCAATGATCCGAAGGCGCGCCCTGCCT
>NZ_RZTB01000346.1:0-687 GCF_003997735.1 Mesorhizobium sp. M7A.F.Ca.MR.148.00.0.0
AATCGAGGAAGACCTGTCCGGCGCCGTCGCCGGAACCTTGTTTCGATGCCCGCAGTGACGAGGCTGATTCGAGGCTGGGAACCAGGGCCTGGAAACACATTCTAGAGTTGCTGTAGCAGGGGTTTCGCGGCGGCCGAAGGATGCTGGTCGTTCCAGAAGTCGAGCACAGTCGAGATTATTGCCTCCGGCGCGTCTTCCTGAACGAGATGTTTGGCATTTGGAACCGCGATGAACGGCGCACCGGGGATGCGGCGCGCGAGTTCTCGCCCGTCGTCGAGCGGAATCCACTCGTCGTCTTCACCCCACAGGATCGTCACAGGGCAACGTATCTCGTCGTACCGCCACTCGACCTCTCGACTGAACTTGTCGTCCATCTGTGCGATCTGACGCCAAAAAGCCTTCTGTCCCTCGTCTCCAAGCCATGGCTGCAGATAGAGCTGCATTTCGTCCGCGCGCAACGCGTTCGCGACAGAGCCGCCGATATAGGCGCGAAGCATGGCTTCATGGATATAGGCCGGCAGACCGGCAAACGCTTTCTCGTGTTCTTTTGCCGCTTGAACCAAGGGCGATCCCTGGGGGCTGATCGCGACCGGATCGATCAGCACCAGGGAGCGATAATCGAGCCCGTTGAGCAGGTGGCCGCGCAACGCGACGGAGCCGCCGAAGTCATGCGCCACGATGTCGGGC
>NZ_RZTB01000347.1:0-682 GCF_003997735.1 Mesorhizobium sp. M7A.F.Ca.MR.148.00.0.0
CGCTCGATCTCGTCTGTGACCGGCGATCAATCGATCGTAATCCTAACGGCAGAACCCTATCTGGCGTTGCAATTCGGCCCGTCGAACGACGAAGCCATCAGCGGGCACCGTCTCTATGGACTTGGGCTGCAGCCTTATTCCGCGTTCGAAGTTCTCAATTCTACCTGGATCTCCTCCTTCGAAAAGGCAAATCGGGTTCATACGTCCCATACACCGGAGCTGTTTTCCGGTTATCAGCACTTTGTACTCACGTTCCACGATTCGACGCTGGAATTCATCACCGAGAACTTTTCGGCCAGCCTTCATCAGGGGGCGGTACTGCCGGCGCTGATGGAAAGTGTCGGTCATGCTGTTCCCACGCGCCGTGTCAAGCCAACGGGATTTTTCTCACGGCTTTTGGGGCGTGGTTGATCACCGGGATTTCCCTGTACCTTGATCGGACCGTCGTTTGGACGCAGACTTCGGCCTGGGACGAGCGGAAGAGGCAAGCTCCACCAACGGAGGAACGACTTCATGGCGATTTCACGCAAGGAAGCGGCACGTGCGCTGAGCGCTGACGAACAGGAACTGGTGAAGAAATCGCACCATCCGACGGTGCAGGAGCTTTCCGACGGCGATCTTGCCGGTCTGGTCAAGCTGTTGCGGGAGCGGCGCGACAAGGCGCAGACCCAAGCACACCGCC
>NZ_RZTB01000348.1:0-670 GCF_003997735.1 Mesorhizobium sp. M7A.F.Ca.MR.148.00.0.0
CTGGCGAACCCCAGCCATATTCAGGTCCCTGGACCAGCGTGAAGACCAGCAATGTGGCGCCTGCGGTGACGGTCAGCGCGCCCGGCAGATCGAAGTTGCGGTGCTGGTGCCGCTTGGGATCGCGCGGAATGATGGCAAATGCGGCGATGATGGCGATGCCAGCCAGCAGCACATTGACGTAGAAGACCGACGACCAGCCGAAGGCGCCTGTCAGGATTCCACCGGCCAGTGAGCCAAGGGTTTGTCGAGCGGCTGCTGCGCGATGCGATCGATATCTACACAAGGCCGGATCTGCCGAAGGGCTGCATGGTTGTCTCGGCCGCCACCAACTGCGCTACCGAAAATGACGGCGTGCTGCATTGGCTGGCCGAGCGCCGACTGGCGCGCAATGCATTGATTGTGGAGCGCCTGAGAAAGGGTGTTCGCGACGGCGACCTCAAGCCGGATACCGATCCGGAAGCGCTTGGCGACTACTACACCACGCTGTTGTTTGGCCTCTCAGTGCAGGCGCGCGACGGGGTGCCGAAGAAGCGGCTGCATGACCTGGTCACCGTGGCGATGCCTGCGCTCGACGGTTTCGTCTCACAGCCTTGAGTCTTGCTTCTGGCGCCTCGCGATTTCGACTGCAATTGGCTCGACAAGCTGCCCTGCCGCAAATTATCTATGAAAC
>NZ_RZTB01000349.1:0-667 GCF_003997735.1 Mesorhizobium sp. M7A.F.Ca.MR.148.00.0.0
ACAAGGCTTCGAGGATTGCTGCATGGGCGTTCATGCCGGTTGCGATGTCGGCGGCGGAAACCCCGATCTTGCTCGGTGTGTCCGGTGTGCCGGTGACGGCGCAGATGCCGCTTTCGGCCTGCACCAGCATGTCGTAGGCGCGCATCGCTGCGTAAGGCGTGTCCTGTCCGTAGCCGACGATGTTGATGGCAATCAGCCGGGGGAATTTTTCCGCGATCGCGTCGGCGGAGAGGCCGAGCCTGTCGGTGGCGCCCGGCGCGAGATTCTGCACGAGAACATCCGCGTGCGCCACCATCCGGTGCAGCAAAGCCAGGTCGTGCTCGGCTTTCAGGTCGAGCACCGCGCTTTCCTTGCCGCGGTTGAGCCAGACGAAATAGGCCGACATGCCCTCCACGGCAGAATCGTAGTGACGCGCTGTTTCGCCTTCCGGGCGCTCGATCTTCACGACGCGCGCGCCGGCATCGGCAAGGCGGACTGTGCAGAGCGGAGCGGCGACGGCCTGCTCGATCGAAACAACGAACAGACCTTCGAGCGGGCGGGCGCCATCAGACATTGCGCTGCACCCCGGAGCGAGCCAGCACACCAGGCTTCAGCCGCTCGTTCTTGCCGTAATCCTCGGCGGCGTGGAAGAACAGATGCGGCGTGCCATCAATGTCCTCGAGCCTCT
>NZ_RZTB01000034.1:0-52035 GCF_003997735.1 Mesorhizobium sp. M7A.F.Ca.MR.148.00.0.0
CGCTGGCGCAACCCGATCTGGCGCCATAAGGACGGCTCCTTCGCCGAGTGGTGATCGGATTGGCTTTCAGTCTCTAAGCGCTCCATGAACAGTGAAGACTTTGTCCGGCGAGCAGCTGCTCTCGATAAATGGCTCGTTCGTTCCGTTGATGGAGGCGCTTTCAGCGGCGTTGCCTGAACTGGCCATCAAGCGCAATGGCCGCAGTGCGGCACATTCATTGGCTGCGAATTGCAGAGGGACTGTTTGGTGGAGCCAATCGGGATCGAACCGACGACCTCTTGAATGCCATTCAAGCGCTCTCCCAACTGAGCTATGGCCCCACTTCCGGCAGTCAACCGGCGCCGTTTCCGGCGAAGAGATCCGGCGCGGGTTGGAGACCGCGCCGTTAGTGCAGGCGGCTTCTAACCCCGCCCTTCTCAGATATCAAGCCTTCGAGAGCCGCTTTTTCTTCACAGGCCTCGAAAGCCCGCAAACGCCCGCTTTCAAGGCCGATCAGACCTCGTCGTCGTCGTCGCCGACGCCGATCATGTCGGCGACATCGTCGTCTTCTTCCTCTTCGTCGGCAAGGAAGGTGTCATCTTCGTCGTCGCCGAGATCGACGTCGTCCTCGTCGTCGCCAAGATCCGGCAGGTCGTCGCCCTTGACGTCCTCATCAGCCTCTTCGAGCGAGACGACCTCAACGCCTTCTTCTTCCTCGGCGTCCACTTCCTTCTCGGCCACTTCCTCTTCCTCCTCGAGAGCGGCAATTTTGCCTTCCTCGAAATAGGAACGCGGATAGGTCTTGCCAGTGTATGGCGAGACGATCGGGTCCTTGTTCAGGTCGTAGAATTTTCGGCCCGTCTCCGGGTCGATACGTTTTGTGCCAAGTTCGGTTTTTGCCACGGCAAGCCTCGTCAATAAAAGAGTGGTCCCCTTAACCACAGTTTGCAGCGCTGTCAAAGCGAAAAGCCGGCGTCACAAAACCATGCATTGAAAGGCCTCGCGTCAGTGACGACCATGGGGGATGACCATTTCGGCCCGCCGTGATACGAGACCGCCGCAACAAATGAAAAGCGCCGGCCTGCCGGCATTCCGTCCAGGGAAATTCCATGTCTCACGCCGCCGCCCCCAAGCCGGCCACCGCCCGCCAATCGCCAGCCCTTTCCGGCATCGCGCGCGTGCCGGGCGACAAGTCGATCTCGCACCGTTCCTTCATGTTCGGCGGCCTCGCCTCCGGGGAGACTCGCATCACCGGCCTGCTCGAAGGCGAGGACGTGATGCGCACGGGTGCGGCCATGAAGGCAATGGGCGCACATATCGAGAAGCATGGCGACGAGTGGGTGATCCGCGGCACCGGCAACGGCGCGCTGCTGCAACCGGAAGGCCCGCTCGATTTCGGCAATGCCGGCACCGGCTCGCGGCTGACCATGGGCCTTGTCGGCACCTATGACATGGAGACGACCTTCATCGGCGACGCCTCGCTGTCGGGCCGGCCGATGGGCCGCGTGCTGGAACCCTTGCGCCAGATGGGCGTGCAGGTGCTGAAGGCGACGCCAGGCGACCGCATGCCGATCACGCTGCATGGGCCAAAGCACGCCGCCCCGATCACCTACCGCGTGCCGATGGCTTCGGCGCAGGTGAAATCGGCGGTGCTGCTCGCCGGGCTGAACACGCCGGGTATCACCACGGTGATCGAGCCGGTGATGACACGCGACCACACCGAAAAGATGCTGAAGGGTTTTGGCGCCAATCTGTCGGTCGAAACCGACGAGCGCAGCGTGCGCCACATCTTCATCGAAGGCCAGGGCAGGCTGACCGGCCAGACCATCGCCGTGCCGGGCGACCCGTCCTCGGCCGGTTTCCCGCTGGTGGCCGCCCTGATCGTGCCGGGTTCGGAGATCACAATAGAAAACGTGCTGATGAACCCGACCCGCACCGGCCTGCTTTTGACGCTGCAGGAGATGGGCGGCAACATCGAAATCCTCAACCCGCGCAATGCCGGCGGCGAGGATGTCGCCGACCTGCGGGTGCGTTATTCCGAGCTCAAGGGCGTCACCGTGCCGCCCGAGCGGGCGCCGTCGATGATCGACGAATATCCGGTGCTCGCCGTCGCTGCCAGCTTCGCCGAGGGCGAGACGCTGATGCAGGGGCTGGAGGAGCTGCGCGTGAAAGAGTCCGACCGGCTGTCGGCCGTCGCCAACGGGCTGAAGCTCAACGGCGTCGATTGCACCGAGGGCGAGGCCTCGCTCGCCGTGCGCGGAAAACCGGGCGGCAAGGGCCTTGGCGGCCACCCCAACGGTCAGGACACCACCGTGCAAACCCATCTCGACCACCGCATCGCCATGAGCTTTTTGGTGATGGGGCTGGCGACCGAAAAGCCTGTTACCATCGACGATCAGGCGATGATCGCGACGAGTTTTCCGGAATTCATGGGGCTGATGATGGGGCTGGGCGCGGAGATTGGGTGACGGTCGTGGCAACCAATAGCCTTGGTACGTCGGCGGGCCAGCGCCCCCCTCTGTCCTGCCGGACATCTCCCCCACAAGGCGGGAGATTGGCACGCTTTGCGCCTCGCCCAATTCTGCAACGTAGACAATTAGCGGAGGCCGCGATAACGGCCGATCTCCCCCCTTGTGGGGGAGATGTCCGGCAGGACAGACCAACCCTTTCGGCGGTCTGCAAATGACACATGTCTTCACCATCGCCATCGACGGCCCCGCCGGCGCCGGCAAGGGCACCCTCGCCCGGCGGTTGGCCGACCATTACCGGCTGAACCTGCTCGACACCGGTCTCACCTATCGCGCCGTCGCCTATGCGCTGATCCAGCACGCGCTGCCGCTCGACAATGTCTCAGCCGCCGAAACCGCGGCCCGCCAGGTCGACTTGGCAAAGCTCGACCGGGCGGTCTTGTCGGCGCATGCCGTCGGCGAGGCTGCCTCCAAGGTCGCGGTGTATCCGACGGTGCGGCGCATCCTCGTCGAAAAGCAGCGCGGCTTCGCCAAGACGCCGCCGGGTGCGGTGCTCGACGGGCGCGACATCGGCACCGTCGTCTGCCCCGACGCCGACATCAAACTCTATGTGACGGCCAGCGCCGAGGTGCGGGCGCAGCGCCGGCTGGCCGAGATCGAGAGCATCGGCGGGACCGCTGATTTCATCGAGATTCTCGCCGATATCGTGCGTCGCGACGAGCGCGACATGGGTCGAGCGGACTCACCGTTGAAGCCGGCGGCCGACGCGCACTTGCTTGATACCAGCGAAATGGCTATAGAAGCCGCGTTTCTTGCAGCCATGGCGATCATAGACGACGTGCTGGCCAAGAGAGACAAGGCCTGATCCGGGTTTTCCCTCGTATTTCCGTTGTCGGAGGCGAAGAAAATACCCATATCGGGCACGAACCAGCCTGCCAGCATTCTTCATGCGCCGGAATTGCCGCTTAAAGAGCGGCCCAGGGTTTTTGTAGCCCGGAACGCCGGCAGGCCAACGCAACGCTAACCTACGGCGCCCGTCCCGCTTCTAGATGCGGGGCACTCCAGGAGAAACAATGTCAGCTGCAAATCCCACTCGCGATGATTTCGCGAGCCTGCTCGAAGAATCATTTACCACAGGCCATTCCGGCGAAGGTCAGGTCGTCAAGGGTACGATCACCGCGATCGAAAAGGACATGGCCATCATCGACGTCGGCCTCAAGGTCGAAGGCCGCGTGCCGCTGAAGGAATTCGGCGTCAAGGGCAAGGACACCACCCTCAAGGTCGGTGACACCGTCGAAGTCTATGTCGAGCGCATCGAAAACGCGCTTGGCGAAGCGATGCTTTCCCGTGAGAAGGCCCGCCGCGAAGAGAGCTGGGTCCGTCTCGAAGAGAAGTTCACCAAGGGTGAGCGCGTCGAAGGCGTCATCTTCAACCAGGTCAAGGGCGGCTTCACTGTCGACCTCGACGGCGCCGTGGCCTTCCTGCCGCGCAGCCAGGTCGATATCCGCCCGATCCGCGACGTCTCCCCGCTGATGCACAACCCGCAGCCCTTCGAGATCCTCAAGATGGATCGCCGCCGCGGCAACATCGTGGTGTCGCGCCGTACCGTGCTCGAAGAGAGCCGCGCCGAACAGCGTTCGGAAATCGTGCAGAACCTCGAAGAAGGCCAGGTTGTCGAAGGCGTCGTCAAGAACATCACCGACTATGGTGCGTTCGTCGACCTCGGCGGCATCGACGGCCTGCTGCATGTCACCGACATGGCATGGCGCCGCGTCAACCATCCGACCGAAATCCTCAACATCGGTCAGACCGTCAAGGTGCAGATCATCCGCATCAACCAGGAAACCCACCGCATCTCGCTCGGCATGAAGCAGCTCGAGAGCGATCCGTGGTCCGAGATCGGCACCAAGTTCCCGATCGGCAAGAAGATCAAGGGCACTGTCACCAACATCACCGACTACGGCGCGTTCGTCGAGCTGGAGCCGGGCATCGAGGGTCTCATCCACGTTTCGGAAATGTCGTGGACGAAGAAGAACGTGCATCCCGGCAAGATCCTGTCGACGACCCAGGAAGTCGACGTGGTGGTGCTCGAGGTCGATCCGGCCAAGCGCCGCATCTCGCTCGGCCTCAAGCAGACGCTCGAGAATCCGTGGCAGGCTTTCGCCTCGAGCCATCCGGTCGGCAGCCAGGTCGAGGGCGAGGTCAAGAACAAGACCGAGTTCGGCCTGTTCATCGGCCTCGAAGGCGACGTGGACGGCATGGTGCACCTTTCCGACCTCGACTGGACCCGTCCGGGCGAGCAGGTCATCGAAGAGTACAATCGCGGCGACATGGTCAAGGCGCAGGTGCTCGATGTCGACATCGACAAGGAGCGTATCTCGCTCGGCATCAAGCAGTTGGCCAAGGATACGGTCGGCGAAGCGGCGACTTCAGGCGAACTGCGCAAGAACGCGGTCGTCACCTGCGAAGTCATCGGCGTCAAGGATGGCGGTCTGGAAGTGCGGCTGGTCGACAGCGGCATCGAGACCTTCATCAAGCGCTCCGATCTGAGCCGTGACCGCGACGAGCAGCGCCCCGAGCGCTTCACCGTCGGCCAGAAGGTCGATGCCCGCGTCATCGCCTTCGACAAGAAGACCCGCAAGCTGCAGGTCTCGATCAAGGCGCTGGAAATCGCCGAAGAGAAGGAAGCGGTCGCTCAGTACGGCTCGACCGACTCCGGCGCTTCGCTGGGCGACATTCTGGGTGCCGCGCTGAAGAAGCAGGGCAGCTAAGGCCTTCGCACCGCGAAGCCCTTCGCAGAGGCTCGAAAACAAAACCCCGCCGGAGCGATCCGGCGGGGTTTTTCTTTGACCGAGGTAAAGGTTGGAAGGTTACGCCCTGCCGTAAAGCGGCACCAGCGTGCCGCTCATCGCCTGATTGGCCGGCGAGGCAAGATAGGCGATGGCCTCGGCGGCGGCTTCGAGGCTGACCCATCTGGTGACATCGGCATCCGGCATGTCGGCACGGTTTGCCGGCGTATCGAGCGTCGACGGCGCCACGGCATTGACCAGGATACCCTTGTGCTTCAGCTCTTCGGCCATCGCCACCGTCATCGCGGCAACCGCCGCCTTGCTGGCGGCGTAAGCGACCATGCCAGCGCCGCGCCGGGGATCGAGCCCGGCGCGCGCCGTGACGTTGACGATGCGGCCCGCCGTGTCCGACGACAGCATTGAGCGAATCGCGGCGCGGCAGCACAGGAAGGCGGTGCGTGCATTGGTGTCCATCATCTCGGCAAAGGACGCCGACTCGATCTTTTCCACCGGTGCGGCGGTGAAGCCGCCGGCCAGGTGGATCGAGCCCCACAGGCCTGGAACCTGACTGTAGAACGCCTCGACCTTGGCGGGGTCCGAGAGGTCGACATTGTGCACCAACTGGACACGGTCATGCGCGGCGAAGGGAAAATGCGCTGGTGCGGCGGCATGGGCATTGGGCACATGGCAGATCGCGCCGTCACTCAGCAGTTTGCCGACAACCGCACCGCCGAGCGCACCGGTTCCACCGGTCACGACGATATGCTTGCCTTCAAGTGTTTCCGTCATCTTGGACGCTCCTGTCATTTTTTATCGTTAGGTCGTTTCTGTGCCGCCGACGCGAAGCGTCGCGCCTTTTGCCCCGTCACTCAATTGACATCTCGACATGGCAGTTGTCGCGTCTTTGCATGCGTCCGCCCACCGGCCGGCCGTGGTTCAGGGCCGGCGAGACGGGAAATACGTAGCACCGTCCTTCAGTCAACCGTGATTTCGATGACGCGCGGCAGTCCGGTGGCCCGGGCGCGCTTCAACGCGTCCGCGAGAGCCTCGATGTCGGCAAGCCGTTCGGCGCCGATGCCATAGGCCTCGGCCAGCTTGCAGAAATCCGGCGGCGCCGGCGATACACCGACCGGCTCGACACCGACATCGAGCATCGAGGTTTCGATCTCGCGGTAGCCTCTGTTATTCCAGACGATGAAGATGACCGGCGCCCGCGCATCGAGCGCGGCGCCCAACTCCGGCAACGTGAACTGGAAGCCGCCGTCGCCGGTCAGGCAGACAACCGGCGCATCGGGTATCGCAAAGGCCGCGCCAATCGCCGCCGGGGCGCCATAGCCGAGCGCACCGAAGCCGGTGGCGGCATTGAACCAGCCGCCTGGGCGGTCGTGGTCGTAATAGAGGTTGGCCGCATAGATCGGCTGCGTCGAATCGCCGACGATGAGCGCGCCCGGCAAGGCGTCGCGGATCATCTCGACGGCGCGCACCTGTGCCTGCAGTGTTGGATTGAGTTCGGCAAAGGCTGCTTCCCGGGCGGCGGCGGCGCGTGTCGGCCCACCTTCGCTTGCCGGGATATGGCCCGTCTGCAGAAGCAGCGCTTCGAGCGCCTCGGCGCAATCGGCCTGGATCGAAACGTTTGCCGGGCGGCGGGCAAGCTGGTCGGCGCCGATATCGATGCGGATCAGATTGGCGGGCAGGACAAAGCCGCCATCGCTATAGCCGTCATAGTCAGTCGGGCCGAATTCGGTGCCGGCGGCAATGACCAGGTCGGCATCGGCCATCAGCGCCCGCACTGTCTTCAGGCTGGGACTGGCCGGCACGCAAAGCGGATGACCATGCAGCAGGCCGCGCGCATTGGTGGTCTGGACGACCGGCGCTCCCAGCCGCTCGGCCAGACGCCGCAGTGGCGCTTCGGCGCGTTTGGCGCCGCCGCCGACCAGGATCAGCGGGCGGCGCGCGGCACCGATGAGTTTGGCCGCGCTGGCAATTGCGGCACCTTCCGGCGCGGGTGGGGTCACATTGCTCAGCATGGCAGCGATGCCATCCGCCGACTTGACCATGACGTCGGTCGGGATCTCGATATGCACCGGGCCGGGCCGGGCCGATGAAAACAGGGCAAAGGCCTGCGCCAGGGCACCGGGCAATTCGCCGGCCTCGGTAACGCGCTGCGAAAACAGCGCCACCTTCTCCATCATGCCGCGCTGGTCCGGCAACTCATGCAGATGGCCCAGCCCCTTGCCCAGCGTCGGCGTGGCGTTGACGCCTGATATGACCAGCATCGGCACCGAATCGGCGCGTGCCTGCCCCATGGCGGTGATGGTGTTGGTGAGTCCCGGTCCGGTGATGACAAACGCGACGCCCGGCTTGCCGCTGGCGCGCGCATAGCCATCGGCCATGAAGCCGGCGCCCTGTTCGTGACGCGGCGTGACGTGGCGGATATTCGAGCGCGCCAGCCCGCGGTAGAGCTCGACCGTGTGGACGCCCGGAATCCCGAACACCGTGTCGACGCCATGCGCTTCAAGCAGCGAGATGAGGGCTTCGCCGAGTGTCGTCATTGGTTTTCCTCCCCGTCCGGCGCGAGGCCTAGTTCGGCCTCGACAGTCTTGATGCCGATCGCCGCCAATTCGCCGGTCGAGAACATCTCGCCGGCCAGGCAGCCTTCGATCCAGAGTCCGTCGATGATCGCATTAATCGCGATGGCATGGTGGCGCAATTGGCTTGCGTCCGGATTGCGCCGTTCGGCGGCGAGCACCTCAGCCACAACCGCCTCCACCTCATTGCGAAAACCAAGGTAGCCTTCGCGGTGGGCGTGGGCCAAGGTCGGATCCGCTCTGGCGCGGCCGATGAAGGTTGCCCAGAGCGAAAACACCCGCGCATCGATGATCGGCGCATTGAGGTTGGCGGTGACGAAAGCCGCAAGGCGCTGGCGAGGCGAGGCATCCTCCATGACCAAAGCCGCTTTCGCCTGCTCGGTCATGCGGCCCATCAGCGCTGCATAGGCTTCCTGCAGCAATTCTTCCTTGCCGGGAAAATAGTGCCGGATCAGCCCAGCGGTGACGCCGGCACGCAATGCGATGGTGCGCAAGGTGGCGCCCTGCAGGCCATGTTCCGCCACGCTGTCCAGAGTGGCCTCGATCAGATCCTGCCGCCGCCGCTCCTCGCCCTCGCGACGGAACCTGCGGCGGGATGGCATATTCATTGGCGCAGGATCGGTCGCGTCAGGCATGTCGGCCCGCCCTCGCAGGCGATGCAGAGCGCATCCGCCTCGAAGATTTCGACCGTGCAGCCGGCGGCTTCCATCGCGGCTTTGGTCTTTGGAAAGCCTGCAACGGCAATGACCTTGTGTGGGCTGGTCGGCAGCACGTTCAGGCTAAGGCCGTTGGAAGCCGCGAACTCTTCGGCGTCGCCTTCGACCAGCCGGATGTTGCGCGCCTTCAGCATCTGATAGAACGGGGCCGGCAAAAGCGGTGAATAGACCAGTGCGAGGTCGTCGGCCAGCGGGCTGATCACCGACATCAGATGCAGGCACGCCTCTTCGCCTTGCCACAGCGGCAGATCAAAGCCGTAGACGGAAACGCCCAGCGGCGTCAGCAGGTTGGAAACCTGCTGGATGCCTTCCTGGTTGGAGCGGACACCGCGCCCGATCACCAGCGTGCGGGCATCGAGCCATACACAATCACCGCCTTCGACCTGGCCAGGAACCTCGACGCGGCCCAGGATTGGAATACCCAGCCTTCGGTAGGTTTCCTCATGCAGCGGGGGCTCCCTGGCGCGCAACGGCTTGCCCATGGACAGGATCAGCGCGCCGCGATCGGTCATCAGCGACGGGTCGTGCGTGAACACCGAATCCGAAAGTCCATCCGCCGTGTCCTCGATCCATTCGATTTCGGCACCGGAAGCCGCCACCAGTTCAGCAAGGAGCGCGTGCTGCGATGCCGCTTTCGCCGGATTGAAACCCGGGCCATAGTGCCAAGCAGCCCTGTCGGCATTGCGCATGGCGTTGGCCGCCGACCGCATCAGCACGCGGCGCAGCGGCGCCGCCATGGACTGTGATCCGAAAGCGCTCATCGAAGTCCTTTTTCGCTGAAAAAAATCGAGAAAATTTCATGGAAGGCTATTTATACACTTGCACAACAAGCTCGCAAGTGCCGTAATAAGCAGGATTGACGGGCTCGCGCCGTTGGGTCCATGCTGAAGTCTGGAGCGGGGCAGTACAGCGTATATGTTGATTAGCCGGATAGACGTTCGACGAACCGCCACCGACCCTATAGAGGTCACCCAGTGAGCGTGGTGGAAGCTGCCACAGTCCAATCCGGCAAGGCGCATGACGGCGCCGCCGAAGCCATCCACGTCGAAAACCTGCACAAGAAGTTCGGTGAGCTGCATGTGCTGAAGGGCGTCTCGCTGTCGGCGCGCGACGGCGAGGTCATCGCAATCATCGGCGGCTCGGGCTCCGGCAAATCCACCCTGCTGCGCTGCATCAACTGCCTGGAAAACCCGACCAGCGGCATCATTCGCGTCAATGGCGAGGAGATCAAGCTCAAGGCCGACAGCCACGGCCACACCATTCCGGCCGACCGCAAGCAGATCGAGCGCATCCGCTCCAAGCTCGGCATGGTGTTCCAGAACTTCAACCTTTGGAGCCACATGACGCTGATCGAAAACGTCATCGAGGTTCCCGTACATGTGCTTGGCGTCAAGCGCGATGTGGCGATCGGCGAGGCCGAGAAACTGCTCGCCCGTGTCGGTCTGGCCGAAAAGCGCGACGTCTATCCGGCCTATCTGTCGGGCGGCCAGCAGCAGCGCGCGGCGATCGCCCGTGCGCTGGCCATCAATCCGCGCGTCATGCTGTTCGACGAGCCCACCTCCGCACTCGATCCCGAGTTGGTCGGTGAAGTGCTGAAGGTGATCGGCGACCTGGCGCGCGAAGGCCGCACCATGGTGCTGGTCACCCACGAGATGAAGTTCGCCCGCGAGGTCGCGACGCATGTCGTCTATCTCTACAATGGATTGGTCGAGGAAGAAGGCCCGCCCGAGCAGATCTTCGGCGCGCCCAGATCCGAAAGGCTGAAGCAGTTCATCCGCAACATCGGCTAGGACAGGCCGGGACGGAAGAAAACCGGGAACCAACAACAAGCTGGGAGTCATGAAATGAAGACCGTTCTGAAGACATTCGCCGCAGCGCTGCTGCTCGGCGTCGCAGCCATGGGCGTGGCCAAGGCCGATCCGGTCAAGATCGGCGTCGCCGCCGAGCCTTATCCGCCCTTCACCTCGCCCGATGCTTCGGGCAAATGGGTTGGCTGGGAGATCGACTTCATCGATGCAGTCTGCGCCGAGGAGAAGCTCGATTGCGTCATTACTCCGGTCGCCTGGGACGGCATCATCCCGGCACTGACGACCAAGAAGATCGACCTCATCGTCTCCTCGATGTCGATCACCGCCGAGCGCGCGAAGACGATCGATTTCTCGGACAAGTACTATAACACGCCGACCGCGATCATCGGCCCCAAGGACCAGAAATTCGGCTCCGCCCCGGACGACCTCAAGGGTAAGATCGTCGGCGTGCAGGTTTCGACGGTGCACGCTGTCTACGCCAAGAAACATTTTGGCAGCACAGCCTCCGAGATCAAGGAATACCAGACCCAGGACGAAGCCAACAACGATCTTGCCGCCGGCCGCCTCGATGCGGTTCAGGCCGATTCCATCGCGCTTGGCGAATTCCTGAAATCCGACCAGGGCAAGGCCTGCTGCGACTTGAAGGGGATGGTCGCTCCGGACGACGAAGTGCTCGGACCGGGCGTCGGCGCCGGCGTGCGCAAGGAAGACACCGAACTGAAGGGCAAGATCAACGCCGGCATCAAGGCGATCCGCGCCAACGGCAAATATGACGAGATCTCGAAGAAATACTTCGATTTCGACATTTACGGCGGCGGCGGCGCGCAGTCGAACTGACGACCCTCGCATGAGCCGTGGGGCATGGCGTCAGCGCCATGCCCCACCTGCCCGATCTTTCCCAGGCATGTTTGCCGCCGACACAGCCGTCGGCGGTTGGCCAGCACTTCGGGGGCGACGCTGATCGACGCACTTCTTTCGGCCTCCGCGGCCGGCATCACCGAGCTTCTCTCGCCCTACCCGCCAGGCTGGGGCGGGACGCTTCTGGTCGGGCTGCTGCACTCAATCGAGATCGCGCTGGGCGCCACGTGCCTCGGCCTTCTGATCGGCACCGGCGGCGCCTACGGCAAGCTTTATGGCGGGCCGGTGGTGCGCGATCTCCTGGCGGTCTACACCACCATCGTGCGGGCTGTGCCCGAACTGGTGCTGATCCTGCTGCTCTATTACGCCGGAACCGACCTGATCAATCAGGCGCTGACGGCCATGGGCTATCAGCGCGTCGATGTGAGCGGCCTTGCCGCCGGCATCGCCGTGCTCGGCTTCGTCCAGGGCGCCTATTCGACAGAGGTGATACGCGGCGCGATACTGGCTATTCCGCAGGGCCAGATCGAGGCCGCCCGCGCCTATGGAATGTCTCCGGGCCTGCTGTTGCGGCGCATCACCTTGCCGTCAATGCTGCCCTTCGCCATACCGGGCCTCGCCAATCTCTGGCTGATCGCCACCAAGGATACCGCGCTATTGGCGGTCGTCGGCTTCTACGAACTGGCGCTGGCGACGCGGCAGGCGGCGGGTGTCACCAAAGCCTATTTCACCTTCTTTTTCGCGGCGGGCGTGCTCTATCTGCTTTTGTCGCTGTTCTCCAACCTCGTCATCGGCCGGGTCGAGACCTGGTCGCGGCGCGGCATGCCTTCGCTCAAGGAGGCGCGCTGATGGCCAACGAGGCTGCCATCATCAACGTCGTCGCGCGAACATCGCTGTGGCTGCAGCCGCACCGCATCGTGCTGATCCTGATCGCACTGGGCCTTGTTTTGTCGGCTGCCTTTTTCATGCGCTGGGACTGGCTGCCGCAATATTATGAAATGGGCTTGATCGGCATCTGGCGGTCGCTGTGGATCCTGGCCGTCACCTGCGTGCTGGGCTTTCTGCTCGCCGTGCCGCTCGGGCTGGCGCAAGCCGCCGGCTCCTTCTGGTTCGCCGCGCCTGCCAAGGTGTTCTGCACGGTGATCCGGGGCACGCCGCTGCTGATCCAGCTCTGGCTGCTCTATTACGGCCTGGGTTCGCTGTTCCCGCAATATCCGTGGATCCGCGAATCCTGGATGTGGCCATATCTCAGGCAAGCCTGGCCCTATGGCGTGCTGGCGTTGACCCTGTCTTTCGCCGGCTATGAGGGCGAGGTGATGCGTGGCGCCTTTGCCGGCGTGCCCAAGGGACAACTGGAGGCGGCGCGTGCCTTTGGCATGAGCCGCTGGAAGGCATTCCGGCGGATCTGGCTGCCGCAGGCCATCTACCGGGCGCTGCCGACGCTGACCGGCGAGACCGTGCTGCAATTGAAGTCGACGCCGTTGGTGGCGACGATCAGCGTCATCGACATCTTCGCCGTTTCGTCCAAGGTACGGCAGGACACCTACCTCACCTACGAACCCCTGCTGCTGCTGGCGCTGATCTACATGACGATCACCGGTATTCTGGTCTTCGCCTTCAGCAGGATAGAGGCCAGGATCCCCAACAAGATTGGCTAGAGGGGAGTAGGGGAGTAGGGGAGTAGCCAGCCACTATTCACGTTCACAATTCCATCCCCATTCGCTATTCACTGCTCACCATTCCCCTATTCCCCTATTCCCTTACTCCCCTATTCCCCTAGGATTGCCATCATGCAACTCAGTCTCGACCAGGCAAAAGGACTGTGCCGGATGGCGGCACTTGGCGCTGGCGCCAATGAGGAAGCGGCACAATCGCTCACTGCTTCGATCATATCAGCCGAGGCCGAAGGGCTTTCCTCGGTCGGTCTGTCGCATTTCATCGACTATCTCGAGGCGCTGGAAGCCGGACGCATCGACGGCAATGCCGACCCGGTGATCACCCGGCCGGCGCTTGCGGTCTATCTCTCCGATGCACGCCGGGGGCTGGCGCATACCGGCTTCGACCGCACCATCGACGACCTCGCCAAGGCGGCAAAACTGTTCGGCGTCGCCATCTTCTCGCAGAAGAACGCCTATACATGCGGCGCGCTCGGCTATTTCACCGGAAGGCTGGCAACACTCGGGCTGGTGTCGTTCGCCGCCACCAACGGCCCGGCCGTGCTTGCCGGCTCGGGCTCGGTCAAGCCGGTCTACTGCACCAACCCGATGTCGTTTGCCGCCCCCGCCGCCGACGGGGCGCCGCTGGTCATCGACCAGTCGTCGAGCGCCACCGCTTTCGTCAACATCCGCAAAGCGGCCGAGGAGGGCAAGACAATCCCGGAAGGCTGGGCGCTGGACGCCAGCGGCAACCCGACCACCGATCCCGCCGCCGCCATGAAGGGCGCAATGCTCGCCTTCGGCGGCCAGCGCGGCGCCAACATCGCGCTGATGGTCGAGGTGCTGGCGGCGGGCCTGTCGGGCGCCAACTGGTCGCTCGACGCGCCATGGTTCAGCGGCGGGCCGGACAGCCCCGGCACGGGACTATTCGTGCTTGCTATCGAACCCAAGCTGCTCGATCCGGATTTCGAGCAGCGGATGAAGGACCAGCTCGACCGGCTGCGGCGGCGCTTCGGTGTGCATGTGCCCGGTCGTGCCCGCGCAGAGGCCGCCGAGAAGGCGCAAGCGCGGGGCATCACGGCATCCAAGGCGGTGGTGCAGCGCATTTCCGAATTCGCCGCACGCTATTCTTCCTGAATAGTTTTTTATATCAAATAGTTATCTGAAATCTGCCCGCCGCAGGCGCGGCGCGGTGCGATTTTCTTTGCGCGCTGCTGAACCTTTCCGCGCCTTGCTGCGACCCAGCTTTGTCCAGGGCAAGGCGAGCTTGCCCGATCCACACCGGGGGAAGCAGCAAACCGAAATCGAAAGCCTGCATCACGCGAAGGCCGGTCCTTCGCGCCTCGGAAACCTCAACCCAAATCAAAGGAAATTGTCATGACCAACACCAAGATCACCATGCTGACCGCCGTCCTTCTGCTCGGCTCGTTCATGGGTGCCACACAGGCAGCCACCCTGAAGGCCGCGCCGGCCAAGCCGACCAGCCCGGGTGTCATCGCCGCCCCGAGCGGCGGCGCCACCGAAGACCATTACTGCAAGAACGGCCATGCAAAATTCGCCAATTGCAGCGCCGATTTCGTCGCCGCCTGCAAGAAGGTTGGTGGCACCATGTCGGATGTTCAGGGCTGGGGTGGGCGTACTTGCTTCACGCCCTCCTGATACCGTCTCAGGTCAGGCCGCTCCGTCGGCCCCTGACTTCGCATGGATGTCACCCGGAAAACCCCGCTTCGGCGGGGTTTTCTGCGTTTTGATCGCACAATGAATAAAACATTCTTGTTTTGGTCAACTTTTGTTTATTTGACTTCGGCCGACCCGACCGGCCGTTTGCGCTGATTGAGCAAAACAGAGGAGCTATAATGTCGGCAAGCACGGACAACCCCCGCAACGCCCTTGTCATCCCGGTCCTTGGCAGGTTTTACGCGGCTCTGCACGATGGTGCCGAAACCGTTCTTCGCGTCGTCGCCGGCGGGTTTTTCGCCATCCATGGTTCGCAGAAGATCACCAATCCTTTCGGCGCTGCCGAGATGGTCGAGGGTCTCGGTTTCTATCCGGGCGCGTTGTGGTCGTTGCTTCTGGCCTGCACTGAATTCTTCGGCGGCATCTTCATTGCCATCGGGTTTTTGACGCGGCCGGCCGCCTTTGCCGGCCTGTTCGTGCTGCTGGTCACGGTCTGGTTCCACTGGGTCACGATGGACCAAGGCTATTCGGGCGCGGAAAAGTCGCTGCTTTGGGCGGCGATCCTGCTCTTTTTCGTCATTCGCGGCGGCAACCGCCATTCGGTCGACGCCCGTATGGGCAAAGCGTTCTGACAGGCTGATAGCGACGACGCGTCGCCCTTTGCCTTTGGCACGAAACGGATTATGAAACGGCTTCAGCCAAGCTTGCGAGCGCCGGAGCCAGCCATGACCGAAATCCTGCAGACCCCAAAGCTCGTCGTCGTCTTTGGCGGGTCAGGCTTTGTCGGCCGCCATGTCGTGCGCGCGTTGGCCAAGCGCGGCTATCGCATCCGGGTCGCCTGCCGGCGGCCCGATCTTGCCGGCCATTTGCAGCCGCTTGGCAATGTCGGCCAGATCCAGCCGGTGCAGGCCAATGTGCGCGTGCGCTGGTCGGTAGACCGCGCCGTGCAGGGCGCCGACCACGTCGTCAATCTGGTCGCCATCCTGCATGAGAGCGGCCGGCAGAAATTCTCCGCCGTGCACGAGTTCGGCGCCCGCGCAGTGGCCGAGGCCGCACGCTCGGTCGGCGCCGGCCTGACCCACATTTCTGCGCTTGGCGCCGATCTGGACTCCGAATCAGACTACGCGCGCACCAAGGCGCTTGGCGAAAAGGCTGTGCTGGAGACGATCAAGGACGCCGTGATCTTCCGGCCGTCGATCAATTTCGGACCCGAAGACGGCTTCTTCAACCGCTTCGCCAACATGGCGCGCTATTCGCCGGTGCTGCCGCTGATCGGCGGCGGCCAGACCAAATTCCAGCCGGTCTATGTCGGCGACGTGGCCGAAGCGGTGGCGCGCTCGGTCGACGGCAAGGTGGATGGCGGCCAGATCTATGAACTTGGTGGACCGAAGGTGCTCACCTTCAAGCAGTGCATGGAAGAGCTGCTCGACGTGATCGAGCGCAAGCGGCTGCTGGTGCCGGTGCCGTGGTGGGTGGCCAACATCCAGGCCTCGATCCTCGGTCTGTTGCCCAATCCGCTGCTGACCAAGGACCAGGTGACGCAGTTGCGCGAGCACAACATCGTTTCGGACGCCGCCAACAAGACCAACAGGACGCTTGCAGGGCTCGGCGTCCAGCCGCAATCGATCGCGACGATCCTGCCGAGCTATCTCTGGCGCTACCGCGCCGCCGGCCAGTTCCAGCAACGCAAGCCTGCTGCTTGATTTATCACAACCGTCTGAAGCTGTGTCTCATGCCTGTCGCGGCGTGACCCGCATCGGCAGACCGCCTTGCGGCTGCGTGGTCAGTTTCTGTACCGGCCAGGGTTTGGTTTCGGCTGTCGTGTCGAAGCGGAAGCGCGACAGCATGATCGCCAGCGCGATGATCGCCTCCTGCATGGCGAAGCTGGCGCCGATGCAGACGCGCGGACCCGCGCCAAACGGCAGATACTGGAAGCGGTCGATCTTTTCGCGATTTCCCGGATGGAAGCGCTCCGGCAGGAAGGCATCCGGCCGGTCCCACAGTTTCCTGTGGCGATGCACGACCCAAGGCATCACCAGCACCGCGGCGTGCTTGGGGATATGAAGATCCTTCCACATTTCCGGTTCGATCGGCTCGCGGTTGATCGACGGCGCCGGCGGATACAGCCTGAGCGCTTCGTCGAAAGCCGCACGCGTGAACGGCATGGCATCGAGCCATTTCGTCGGATCGGGCTCGCGCGCCAACACCTGGTCGATCTCCTGCTCGACCCGGTCGCGCTCCCACGGTGATTCAGCCAGGCAATACAGTGTCCAGCCCAGCGCACGCGCCGTCGTCTCATGGCCGGCGCCGATGAAGGTGATGATGTTGTCCTCGACCTCGGCCCGCGTCAGCCCGTCGGGTCCCTCGGCCTTGAGCAGCAGCGTCAGGAAATCCTGCGGCACGGCATCGGGGTCGCGCTTGAATTTCGCTTCGCGCATCTTGACCGTATCGGTGACGATCTTGCGGAAATAGGCCATGGTCTTGCGGCCGCGGATACGGGTCAGCCTCGGCAGCCAGTCGGGCGCGCGCAACAGATCGAGCGGATCGACGCGACCCATGGTCTCGAACAGGCGGTCGATCTCGTTGGCGAAACTGCCGGGCTCGCCTGATATCTCGCCGGAAAACAGCGTCTCGGCCAGGATGTCGTAGGTGAGCAGCGTCATGTCATGGGCGATGTCGGACGTGCCGCCGTCTTCGTAGCGGGCGACGAAGTCCAGCGTGCGTCTCAGCATCGGCTGGGCGAAGCCGAAGATGTGGCGCGGCGTGAACACCGGCGCCATCGCCTTGCGCGACCGCTTCCAGACCTCGCCCTCGGCGGTCAGCAGGCCATCGCGCAGGATCGGCCGCAGGATCTTCTGACGCACCGTCGCCATCTTGTAGTTCCTGGCGTTGTCGACCAGCACATGGCGGATCAGGCCGGGATCATTGGCGACGATCAGATGTCCACCAACACCACTGGCCGAGATCCACGGCTCGTTGTAGGTGTGCTCACCCCACAATTCGAGCGGGTTGCGGTAGACGATGCGGATCATCTCCAGCGTCGAGGGCGGCGTGGTGCGCGGCTTCGGCGCCGGGGGAATGAAAGGGGCGGGCTGGATGTCCATGGGCTGCTCCGCTGATACCCCAATGTAGTGGCTGGCAATGCGGGCGTCCATGTGACCGAACGGCAGGCGCAAATATGCAGCCCGAGGCGTCACGGCAGGCGATCCGTTCAGCCGATTGTGACCGCCTCCATGGCGGTGCCGCCTTGTCCGCGGCCGTGCCCTGCCGTAGGTCACCAACAGATACCGCCAGACCTAGGAGCCCGCCTTGAAGCACCAGTTGAACATCATCATCGGCAGCACGCGGCCAGGCCGCGCCGGACCGGTTTTTGCCGAGTGGCTGGAGACGTTCGCGCGCGAGCATGGAAAATTCGAGCCGGTACTGACCGACATCGATACGTTCAAGCTTCCGGTGCTGGACGAACCGCACCATCCAAGGCTCGGCAATTACAAGAACGACCATACCAAGGCCTGGTCGAAAGCGATCGATGCCGCCGACGCCTTCGTCTTCGTGGCGCCGGAATACAATTATTTCGTGGCGCCGGCGATCGTCAACGCGGTCGATTATCTCTCGCGTGAATGGAAGTACAAGCCTGCAGCCATTTTCAGCTATGGCGGCGTCTCCGGCGGCCTGCGCGCGGCGCAAGCGCTGAAGCCGTTGCTGACATCGGTCGGCGTCATGCCGATCTCGGAAGGCGTCGCGCTGCCGATGTACCAGAAACTGCTCGATGAGAACGGCGCTTTCAACGCCAGCGAACAGGTGCAGGGCGGAGCCAAAACCATGCTCGACGAGCTGTTGCGCTGGAGCGAGGCTTTGAAGCCTATGCGGGTTGCCTGAAAACGCTGGTCTTCCGCAAAAAGCCCGGCTTGCTCATGGCATAAAGAGGTGGAATGTTTGCGCAAATGGACAAGCCGGGGGGCGGTTCGACTTGCGCTTGCTTTTTGCCTTGCTGCTGATGCTCATGAGCACCGCCGCCGCGGTGGCTGAGCGACGCGTGGCTTTGATCATAGCCGAGGACGGCTACCGCCTGGTTCGGCCGCTCGCCAATCCGGTCCATGACGGCGAGGCGATGGCAGCGGCGCTGAAGAAGCTCGGCTTCGAGGTCATCCTCGAAACCAATCGCGACCTGCGGCGAATGCGCCGCGCGCTCGACGATTTTCGCCTGGATGCCAAAGGCGCCGACGTGGCGCTGGTCTACTTCTCCGGCCACGGCGTGGAAATCTCGGGCGACAACCGGCTGCTCCCGATCGATGCCGACGCCTCCTCGCTCGATGCGCTGGAGAAGACCAGCCTGCCGCTGGAAGAGGTGCGCGACAGCGTGGCCGCCACGGCCAAGGTCGGCCTGATCATGCTCGACGCCTGCCGCAGCGATCCCTTTTCGGGAAGCAGCGGTGAAGGGCGCGGCGCGACATCGCTGGCAAAGGATGTCTCCGACAAGGTGAAGCCGGGTCTCGGCCGGATTGGCCGCGCCGAAAACATCCTGTTCGCCTTCTCCGCCGCACCGGGCGAGACGGCTGCCGACGGCACCGGCCAGAACTCGCCCTTCACGACAGCGCTGACCAAATATCTCGGCACCGACGGGCTCGAGATCCGCTCGGTGCTGACGCTGGTGCAGCAGGAGGTCTACGATTTGTCGCGGGGCAAACAGCTGCCTTACGTCGAGAGCGGCCTGCCGAAGCTGTTTTTTGCCGCGGCCGCCAAGCAACAATTGCCGGAGCGCGAGCGCCTGTTGCTTGCCATGGCCGACGTGACGCCGGAAATGCGCGGTGAGGTCGAGCAGGTCGCCAGCGATGCCGACATGCCGCTGGCGCCTCTCTACGGCGTGTTGATCAGCTCCGACGCCAGCCACCTTTCGGCGGACAGCCTGAATGCCCGGTTGCGCGAGGCGGCCGACGCCTTCGTCAAGGTGCGCGGCGAAATGAGGACGCTGGCCTCCGATGATCCGCAGGTGACGGAATTGCGCCGGCAGGCCGAGGAGCAGCTTTCGCTCGGCGCCTTCGATGGGGCTCGCGCCATCCTCGCAAAGGCCGCCGAAATCGACAATGTTTCGCGCAACGCCTTGAAGGCCAACTTCGTCAACCGCACGCTGTCCGAGGCGGCGACGCGTTTCCTGTCGGGCGGTGCGGCGCGTGCCGACCTCGACTATGCCACGGCCATCAAGGACTATGAATCGGTGCTGGTCCTCTACGGCGAGGCCGGGCAAACCGATCTGACCCTGGACCAGGCCGACCGCCAGATCCGAACGCTGGACGAGCTCGGCAAGCTCTACACCCTTGTCGGCAACACCGATGCGGCAGGCCGCGCCTTTGCAGCGCTGGTGTCCAATCTCGAGCTGCGTTCGGCCCGGGAAACCGACCCGAGCGTCAAGCGCGATTTTGCCGTCAGCCACATCAAGCTCGGCAACATCAAGCTGGCGCAAGGAGACCTGCCGGAAGCGCTGGAAAACTATCGGACCGCCAGAACCATGCTCAGGGATTTGACCGCTGCCGAACCCGATCGGCTGTCATGGTTCAGCGACTTCGCCATGGCCGACGACAAGATCGGCAATGTGCTTGTGACGCAAGGCGATCTGGCTGGGGCCTCGCAGATCTACCAGGAAGGCTTGTCGGTCAAGAAGCAGCTTGCCGACAACGAGCCGGAGCGCGCCGAACTGCAGCGCGACCTGACGATCAGCTATGACGAGATCGGCGGCCTTGCTCGGGTCATGGGGCAACTGGACAACGCCCAGATGGCCTACGAGGAGAGCCTGAATATCCGATTGGCATTGGCCGAAAAGAAGCCGCAGGATGCCGAACGGCAGCGCGATGTGTCGGTCAGCCATGATACGATCGGCGACCTCAAGCGCGAGCGCGGCGATGCGGCGGGCGCACTCGCGTCCTATAAAGCGGGCCATGCGATCGTCGAACAATTAGTGGGCCGCGACCCCGACAACAGTGAGCTGAAGCGCGACCTGTCTGTCGGCAACGCAAAGATGGGCAATGCGCTGAGCGATCAAGAGGAATGGCCGGCAGCCCTCGCCGCCTATAGGCAAGCCCTCTCGATAGCCCGCGTGCTGGCGGCCAGTGACCCTGCCAACGCCGACTGGCAACGCGACCTCTCGGTCAGCCTGGAAAAGGTCGCCGGCATTCTGGCGATACAGGGCGACCGCGCCGGAGCACTCAAGGCCTATACAGACAGTTTCGCTATCGCCGACCGGCTGGCCAAGCTCGACCCTGCCAATGCCGACTGGCAACGCGACCTGTCGATCACCCTGTCCGAGATCGGCATGCTCAAGGCCAAGCAGCGCGACGTCAAAGGCGCGCGGCAGGCTTTCCAGGACAGTCTCGACATCCGCCAGAAGCTCGCCCGGTCCGACCCGAACAACGCCACCTGGCAGCGCGACCTGGTGGTTGCCATGATCGACTACGCTCAGGTCGCCAAGAACCCCAAGACGGTGCTTTCGCAGGCGCTGGACATGACGCTGGAGCTCGACCGCAGCGGGCGGCTGGCGCCGCGATACAAGTTCATGATCAAGTTTCTCAGGGACCGGCTGGCCAAAGTGAAATAGGGCCTGACGGGAGGCTGCCATGGACAGCCGGCTCATTCCCCGTGAAATGCCTGCAAACCTTGGAAAAACCGCCTTTTGCGCCTATATCTGGTGCATATCAGAGGCGCGATTCGGAGCGGGTTTTTCGCGCCGTGCAAGCGGCATCCAGACAACAGGTTTTCATGAGCGATCAGATCGACAACAATAACGGCGCTGAAGCCGAATACGGCGCCGATTCCATCAAGGTTTTGAAGGGGTTGGATGCTGTCCGCAAACGCCCCGGAATGTATATCGGCGATACCGACGACGGTTCGGGCCTGCATCACATGGTCTATGAAGTGGTCGACAACGCCATCGACGAGGCGCTGGCCGGTCACGCCGATCTCGTCACCGTGACGCTCAACCCCGATGGTTCGGTCACCGTGATCGACAATGGCCGCGGAATTCCGACCGATATCCACACCGGAGAAGGCATTTCGGCGGCCGAAGTGATCATGACGCAGCTGCATGCCGGCGGCAAGTTCGACCAGAATTCCTACAAGGTCTCGGGCGGCCTGCATGGCGTCGGCGTCTCGGTGGTCAACGCGCTGTCGGCGTGGCTGAAGCTGAAAATCCGCCGCAACGGCCAGATCTTCGAGATGAGTTTCACGCATGGCAATGCCGACGCGCCGCTGAAGGCGACCGGCAGCTATGAGCAGGACAAGCAGCCGGGCACCTATGAGGGCCGCAGCGGCAGCCAGATCACCTTCTTCCCGTCGGCCGAGACCTTCACCATGGTCGAATTCGACTTCGGCACGCTGGAACACCGGCTGCGTGAGCTTGCCTTCCTCAATTCCGGCGTGCGCATCATTTTGACCGATGCCCGTCACGCCGATGTCGTGCGCCATGAACTGCACTATGACGGAGGCCTCGAAGAATTCGTCAAATATCTCGATCGGGTCAAGAAACCGCTGATCGACAAGCCGATCGCCATCCGAGCGGAGCGCGACGGGATCACCGTCGAAGTGGCGATGTGGTGGAACGACAGCTACCACGAGAACGTGCTGGCCTTCACCAACAACATCCCGCAGCGCGATGGCGGCACGCATCTGGCCGGCTTTCGCGGCGCGCTGACGCGCCAGATCACCGGCTATGGCGAATCCTCCGGCCTGACCAAGAAGGAAAAGGTCTCGCTGATCGGCGACGATTGTCGCGAAGGCCTGACGGCGGTGCTTTCAGTCAAGGTTCCAGATCCGAAATTCTCCTCGCAGACCAAGGACAAGCTGGTCTCGTCGGAAGTCCGTCCTGTCGTCGAAGGCCTGGTCAACGAAGCGCTCGGCACCTGGCTTGAAGAACATCCGAGCGAAGGCAGGGTGGTCGTCGACAAGGTCATCCAGGCGGCGGCGGCGCGTGAAGCGGCGCGCAAGGCGCGCGATATCACCCGCAAGAGCTCGCTCGGCGTCACTTCCCTGCCCGGCAAACTGGCCGACTGCCAGGAACGCGACCCGGCGAAGTCCGAAATCTTCATCGTCGAGGGTGACTCCGCCGGCGGCTCGGCCAAGGGTGGGCGTTCGCGCCAGAACCAGGCGATCCTGCCGTTGCGCGGCAAGATCCTCAATGTCGAGCGGGCGCGCTTCGACCGTATGCTCGGCTCCGACATGATCGGCACGCTGATCACGGCGCTCGGCACCTCGATCGGCAAGGACGAGTTCAACGCCGACAAGCTGCGCTACCACAAGATCATCCTGATGACCGACGCCGATGTCGACGGCGCCCATATCAGAACCTTGCTGCTGACCTTCTTCTTCCGGCAGATGCCGGAGCTGATCGAGCGCGGCCATCTCTATATCGCCCAGCCGCCGCTCTACAAAGTGACGCGCGGCAAGAGCTCGCAATACATCAAGGACGAGAGCGCGTTCGAAGAGTTCCTGATCGGCTCGGGACTGGAGGAAGCATCGCTTACGCTCGGCTCGGGCGAGGTTCGCATCGGGCAGGACCTGCGCGGAGCCATCGACGACGCACTGGCGGTGCGCCAGCTGATCAACGGCCTGCACACGCGCTACAACAGAGGCGTCGTCGAACAGGCGGCGATCGCCGGCGGGCTCAACCCGGACGTGTTCACCGATCTCGGCCGCGCCAACGCCATGGCGGAGCGGATTGCAAAACGCCTCGACATCATTGCCGAGGACACCGAGCGCGGCTGGACCGGCCGCATGTCGACCTCGAATGAAGGTGTCGGCGGCTATGTGTTCGAGCGCACGGTGCGCAGCGTCAAGGAATACGCGCATCTCGACCTGGCGCTGATCAATTCGGCCGACGCACGCCAGCTCGACCGCTACGCACAGCGCCTCAGCGAAGTCTACGGGTCGCCGCCGGTGCTGCGCCGCAAGGATGTCTCCGAAACCATCTCGGGGCCGCTGGCGATGCTCAATGCGGTCTTTGCGACCGGCCGCAAGGGCCTGACAATGCAGCGCTACAAGGGTCTCGGCGAGATGAACGCCGAACAGCTGTGGGAAACCACGCTCGACCCGAACGTGCGCTCGCTGCTGCAGGTCAAGGTCAATGACGCGACCGACGCGGATTCGCTGTTTTCGCGGCTGATGGGCGACGAGGTCGAACCCAGGCGCGAGTTCATCCAGGACAACGCGCTGTCGGTCGCCAATCTGGATATCTGATCTGGACGTTAAATCTGAATTGGCGCGCTGCGGCGCGCCATTGTTCCACCGGCGGCAACAAAATCATTTTACAACGCGCCGGAACGGAAGTCCCTGCGGGACATTGTGACAACATCGGTCACAATTTCTTACAGGAGGCCTTCATGGGACGCGGCATTTTGCTCTGGTTGCTCGGTATTCCGATCCCGATCATCATTCTGATCATGCTGTTCGTACGGTAGGGGGCTTCCATGCAGTCCACCCTATCGGCTGTCGACGTTTCCACTTCAACAGAATCCTCCTCCACCGCCGTCAGTTGGGGACCGATCATCGCCGGTGCCTTCGCGGCTTCCACGTTGACCTTCATCCTCATGCTGCTCGGTTCGGGGCTGGGATTGACCATGGTGTCGCCATGGTCGGGATCCGGCGCGTCGGTAACCACCTTCGCGGCATCCACCGCCGTCTGGCTTGTCATCGTGCAATGGCTGTCCTCTGGTTTCGGAGGCTATCTTGCCGGGCGGCTGCGCACCAAATGGGTCGGCATCCACACCGATGAGGTCTATTTCCGGGACACCGCACACGGCTTTCTTGCCTGGGCGCTGGCCACTTTGCTCGTCGTCGGCGTGCTTGGCTCCGCCCTTTCCGCAGCGATCGGTTCAGGCGTGCAAGCGGTGTCCACCGTGGCGTCTGGCGCTGCCATGGGTGCATCGGCGGGGGCTTCGGCCAATGCCGGCAGCGCATCGGTCGACAATGCGACATCCTACCTTGTGGATTCACTGTTCCGTCCGGCCGATCCGGGCAGGCTGGCTGCCGCCAATCCGGACAGCGATACCGCCGCGACCGGGCAGGCCTCGCGCATCCTGATCGCCGGTGCGGCGGCAGGCGAGGTTTCGGCAGACGACAAGACCTATCTGTCGCAACTCGTCGCCGCCCGCACCGGTCTTTCGGAAGCAGATGCCAAGGCGCGGGTGGATGCGATCATCGCCAGGGCTCAGGACGCCAAGGTCAAGGCGCAGGAGGCTGCCGACACCGCCAGGAAGGCTGGCGCTACCTTTGCGCTGCTTGGTGCGCTCTCGCTAGCCATCGGCGCTTTCATCGCCAGTGCTGCCGCGGCCCTTGGGGGCAAGCAGCGCGACGATGAGGAAGCGGTTTTTCTCACCAGCCGCTGAAGCGGCTCAGCATTGAAAAGCAAAAGCCCGGCCTTGCGCCGGGCTCTTGCTTTTGGGTCAGTCGCCGTGGCGAAATCAGTGATCCATGGCCTTGACAATCTCTTCGGTCATCTTCTTGGCATCGCCGAGCAGCATCATGGTGCCGTCCTTGTAGAACAGCGTGTTGTCGATGCCGGCATAGCCGGAGCCGAGCGAGCGCTTGACGAACAGGCAGGTGCGCGCCTTGTCGACGTCGAGGATCGGCATGCCGTAGATCGGCGACGACTTGTCGTCTCGCGCGGACGGGTTGGTGACGTCGTTGGCGCCGATGACATAGGCGACATCGGCTTGCGCGAATTCCGAGTTGATGTCCTCGAGTTCGAACACTTCGTCGTAGGGCACATTGGCTTCGGCGAGCAGCACGTTCATGTGGCCGGGCATGCGGCCGGCGACCGGATGGATGGCGTATTTGACGTCGACGCCATTGGCCTTAAGCTTGTCGGCCATTTCGCGCAGTGCGTGCTGCGCCTGGGCAACCGCCATGCCGTAGCCCGGCACGATGATGACTTTCTGGGCGTTCATCATGAGGTAGGCGGCATCGTCGGCGGAACCCTGCTTGACCGTGCGTTCGATGCCGTCATCGGCGGCCGCTGCCGTCTCGCCGCCGAAGCCCCCGAGAATGACCGAGATGAAGCTTCGGTTCATGCCCTTGCACATGATGTAGGACAGGATCGCGCCGGATGAGCCGACCAGCGCACCGGTGATGATCAGCGCCAGATTGCCGAGCGTGAAGCCGAGTGCAGCGGCCGCCCAACCCGAATAGGAATTCAGCATCGAGACGACGACCGGCATGTCGGCGCCGCCGATCGGGATGATGAGAAGGACGCCAAGGACGAGCGATGCCGCAACGATCAGCCAGAAGACCAGCTTTGACTCGGTGGTGACCAGCAGCACGATCAGCACGACGAGCGCGATGGCAAGTGCCGCGTTGATGAAGTGGCGTCCACCGATCATGATCGGCTTGCCGGACATGCGGCCATCGAGCTTGAGGAAGGCGATGACCGAGCCGGTGAAGGTGATGGCGCCGATGGCGACGCCAAGGCTCATCTCGATCAGCGCCTGGGCGTGGATGTCGCCATCCGTGCCGATGCCGAAGCTTTCCGGCGCATAGATGGCGGCGGCCGCCACCATGACGGCAGCGAGGCCGACCAGCGAGTGGAAGGCGGCGACCAGCTGCGGCATCGAAGTCATGGCGATGCGGCGCGCGGTGACGGCGCCGACGCTGCCGCCAATGGCCAGGCCGAGCACGATCAGGCCGAAGCGGCCGGCCGAGGGGGTTGCCAGCGCCAGCGTGGTGGCGATGGCGATGCCCATGCCGATCATGCCGTAGAGATTGCCCTGGCGGCTGGTGGTCGGATGCGACAGGCCGCGCAGCGCCATGATGAACAGGACGCCGGAGACGAGGTAGAGGAAGGACGCGAAGTTGGCGTTCATGGCGCTCTACTTGTCCTTCTTCTTGTACATGGCCAGCATGCGCTGGGTGACGAGGAAGCCGCCGAAGATGTTGACCGACACCAGCATCAGCGCGACGAAGCCGAAGCCGGCGGCGACGCCGGAAGCAGCAATGCCGACGGCAAGCAGCGCGCCGACGACGATGACCGAGGAGATGGCGTTGGTGACGGCCATCAGCGGCGTGTGCAGCGCGGGGGTCACCGACCAGACGACGTAGTAGCCGACGAAGATCGCCAGGACGAAGATGGCGAAGCGGAAGACGAAGGGATCGATGGCACCGCCGGACAGCGCATGCGCCGCATCACCCGCCGCGTCGGCACCACCAGGCGCGGTCGCCATGTTTTGCACCGCCAGCCGGACGGCGGCGGAAGCCTGGTCGAGCTGGTCGAGGGCTTTCTGCAGGGTCTGGTCCATCACGCGATCCCTTTCGGCTTCGACGAGGGCGACTTGGAGGCGGCCGCCTTCTTGGGCGCGGCTTTCTTGGGCGAAGCGTCGGCGACCATGGTCTTGGCCGGGATCGCCGCCGGCTCGACATGGGGCTGCTGGTCAGCCTTCACGAATGCCGGATGAACCACCTTGCCGCCGTCGGTCAGCATCGTTGCCTTGACCAGATCGTCGTCCCGGTTGAAGGCAAGCGTCTTGGTCGTCTTGTCGACCAGCGTTTCCAGGAAGGCAAACAGGTTTCTGGCATAAAGCAGCGAGGCCGACGCCGCGATGCGGCCGGGCACATTGAGATGGCCGACGATTTTTACATTGTTGGCCGTGGTGACAACCTTGCCGGCTTCAGCGCCCTCGACATTGCCGCCGCGCTCAACCGCCAGATCGACGAGAACCGAGCCTGGCTTCATCGAGGCGACCATGGCCGCTGAGACCAGCTTCGGCGCCGGTCGGCCGGGGATCAGCGCCGTGGTGATAACGATATCCTGCTTGGCGATGTGCTCTGATGTGAGTGCCGCCTGCTTGGCCTGGTATTCCTTAGACATCTCCTTGGCGTAGCCGCCTGCCGTCTCGGCCGCCTTGAATTCCTCGTCCTCGACCGCAAGGAACTTTGCGCCGAGCGAGGCGACCTGTTCCTTGGCGGCGGGGCGCACGTCGGTTGCGGTGACGACCGCACCAAGGCGACGCGCGGTGGCGATAGCCTGCAGGCCGGCAACGCCGACGCCCATGATGAAGACCTTCGCCGCCGGCACCGTGCCGGCCGCCGTCATCATCATCGGCAGCGCGCGATCATATTCCGAAGCCCCGTCGATCACCGCCTGATAGCCGGCCAAATTGGCCTGCGAGGACAAGACGTCCATCGACTGGGCGCGCGTGATGCGTGGCATGAATTCCATCGAGAAAGCGGTGACGCCAGCCTTGGCCAGGGCTGCCACAGCGGCATCATTGCCATAGGGATCCATGATGGCAATGACCGCTGTACCGGGCCTGTAGCTCTTCAGTTCGGCATCACCGGGCCGGCGCACCTTCAGCACGACATCGGCCTTGGCGACATCGGAAGCTTTGCCGATGGCGGCGCCGGCGCTCGCATAATCGGCATCGACGATGCGCGAATTCAGACCGGCACCGGCCTCGACGACGACGTCGAAGCCCAACGCCGCCAGCCGTTTCACCGTGTCGGGCGAGGCCGCGACGCGCGGCTCGTTGGCATCGAGCTCACGAGGGATGAAAACCGTCTGTCCCACCGCATGATCCTTTCGGCCGGAAGCTATTTCCCGCAAGACGCCGGCCGGCCTCGCGGCGGCGCCGTGGACAAGGTGTCGGAAAGTCTATCGGAGGATAAAGGCGCCGACGGCCATAATCAGCACGAACAGGATGGTCGCCGAGAAGAAGCCGCCCGCGAAGAAGCCGAAGGCCATCGCCAGAAGCAGGGCTCCGCAGAAAAGCGATCCGTATTTGGCCAGCGCGAGGAAGCCCGCATAGGTGCGGTCATGCTCGGCATAGTCCATCTTCGCGCCCAGTTCGACAGGACCGGTCGGCGAGTGATCAGCCATAGGAATACCCCTTCGAAGACATCTTTCAGGCACATAGCGAAAAGCCGGGCCGAGAGCAATGGCGCTATTGCCGCACAACAGCGGACAACTGCCTCAAGGAAAGGTTGAAGCCGGCTGCCAACGCGCGACGGAGTCCGATCGCTGGATTCTGATGCTTGATGCGGAAAGATGCTTCGAAGGCAGACGCTTGCGTGGCCTAAGCCGGCGCCCTCAGCCGGCTAGATGCGGAAATAGCCCGAGCAACCCGACGACGATCAGATAGAGCGCGACGATGTAGTTCAACAGCCTTGGCATGACCAGGATCAGCACGCCGGCGATCAGCGAGATAAGCGGGGTGAGCGCAAGTGTGGAAATGGTCATGACGGGTTCCTTTGGCATATCCGTGGATTCGGCGACCAATGGCGAGGACGACAAGGCGCCGAGCCATCAGAACGCGTATCCGGCCGGAAAGCTCCAGTGGTTCTGCGAAACGCCTAATCTCAGGCGGCTTCGCGAAAATATTTGGCAGTCGGCAGGATGGTCAGCGGCGCCAATTCTCCAGCACCAGGTGTCTCGAACAGCATACGCTGCTCCAGAGATGTGGATCGGAAGAATGGAAAGCGCGAGAACGACCGCTCGCGAATGGCAGCGACATTGGCGCGATAAAGCACGACCTTGTAGTTCAGGCCTGGATAGTCGCGCAGCTCGCCGATCTGCTCAGAACAGTAGATACGACGGTAGAAACCCGCATGTTCGGGCCGGATAGTCGAGAGACAGTAAGGTGCGTCGAAGTAGAAGCAGGCCATTCCGGCAAGGCGCAGCGTCAGGTACGGGATCTGCGGATAGACCTTCGACCAGTCTGGGTCGGCAGCAAAGCGGCTCGGATCGGCAAAGTGCGCCCCGGCAGCCAGCATCGGGCGCAGGATGTCGCCGTAGACAGTTGTAGACGGCGATTGCGGCGTAGCCCGGCAGGCATGATGAATGCGCACCGTGGAGACCAGGATGCCGTCAATATAGACGCCGAACTTGGAACAATTTTCAGCTTCGTCGAGCTCGTCATGCACAATATGTTCCGGGTTTTCCGGCACCATATCATTCAAGCGATAGGATTTGTAGCGTAACCTATAGATGTCTTCGAGGTCCTCTCCCTTGTCGCAGCGGCGATATTCCGTCCGCTCAAGCATCGCTGAAACATTGCGGGCGAAACTCGACATGCTGTCGGGCGAATTTTCTTCACCCCCGCCCGCCACATGGCCAAGCGCTTCCAACTGCACATCCATACTCAAACCCTCGTAAGTTTCCGCCGCAGTTCAACCTACGACGGGACCCTGAGATGTAAAAGATGAAAATGGAGCACACGTCGTTTACCGATCATTAACGTTAACGATCCGTAAATTTTTATGAAAGGGCGACATTCTTCCCGGCACCGGTCAGCGGCGTGCGGCTCTCTTGGCTGTATTGATGTCCTTGGCGAAGGGCCATACCGTATTCGACATGGTCTCGATGCCGGAAGCGCTGAGCGCCGAACCGAACAGGAACCCCTGGACAAGGTCGGGCTTGACCTGCAGCGCCAGTATCTTGAGCTGCTCGAAGGTCTCTACACCCTCGACGGTGACCGAAAGCCCCAGCGGCCGCGATAGGTTGACGATACCCTTGAGCAGCTCGAGCGAACGGGGGTTCTGGGTGACGTCCATCAGGAACGAGCGGTCGATCTTGATCTTGTCGAGCGGCAGTTTGTGCAGATAGCTCAGGCTCGAATAGCCGGTGCCGAAATCGTCGAGCGCGATGCGTACGCCGATCTGCTTCAGCTCCTCGATATACTGGCGCGTCAGCGACTTGTCGTCGAGCAGCGCCGTTTCGGTGACCTCGATCTCGAGCCGGGAGGCGGCGAGGCCGGAGCCGGCCAACGCATCGCGAACCTTCTGGATGACGTCGCGGTTGCGGAAATCCTTGGCCGAGAGATTGACCGAGACGCTGGTCTGGTCCGGCCATTTGGCGCATTCGGCGCAGGCTGCCTGCAGCACGAATGTGCTGATCTCGGAAATGATGCCCATTTCCTCGGCCAAAGGAATGAAGATGCTGGGCGAGATCGGCCCGAGATCGGGATGATCCCACCGGCACAACGCCTCGCAGCTGGCGATACGCATGGTGCTCATCGCCACGATCGGCTGATAGACCACCCTCAAGCCCTTGCTTTCCACGGCTGTACGCAGGTCCGCCTTCATCAGCTGACGGTTGCGGAAGGCGGCATCCATCGAGGCTTCGAACAGCCGCCAGCTGTTCTTGCCGAGCTCCTTGGCCTTGTAGAGCGCCAGGTCCGCCTTGACGATCATGGCGTCGACATCGGTATCCTTGACCCGTGACAGCACCGCGCCGCCGCTGGCCTGAATGCGCAGCCCGTGACCGGCGACGTCGACTTCCCCTTGCAGGCCGGCGAAAATCTCGTCGAGCTGGCTGGTCAGATGGCTCTCGTCCTCGACGCGGTCGAAGAAGATCATGAACTCGTCGCCACCGAAACGGCTGACCGTGATATCTTGCCTGGCAATGGCGGCAAGCCGCTCGGCAACGGCATAGATCAAGCCATCGCCGATCGGATGGCCAAGCGTGTCGTTGACGCTCTTGAAATCGTCGAGGTCGAGCACCGCAAGGCCGCAGAGACGATCGCGATCGCCGGATACCATGGCCTCGCCGACCAGTTCATGGAAATAGGCGCGGTTGGGAAGGCCGGTGAGGTTATCGTAACGTGCCATGAAGCGGATCTTGTCTTCCGCCTCGACACGGGCGGTGACGTCCTCGAAGGTGATGACGCCCAGTTCCTGGCTGCCTTCGCGAGCCGAGAACTCGTAATGCTGGCCGTTGGCGAGGGAAACCAGCACCTTGCGGTCGCGGCCCTCGCGCAGGGCACGCGTCAGTTGGGCCTCGATGTAGCGGCAATCCTTGGGCGCCAGCATGCCGCCGGCGACACCGCGCATCAACAGACCATGGATCGACCGGCCGAGCAGCGCGTCGGGCGACTTGAGCGACATCAGATGCGCGGCCTCGGCATTGGCCACCGCGACGCGGCCGTCCGGGCCGAGCATGACAAGGCCGTGCGACATGGTGTTGAGCGCTCGGTTGAAGCGCTGGGCGATGCGATTGGCCTTTTTTTCCTCGGACAGGGCGGCGAAGAGCACCTCGCGGACCAGATCGGCGAAGCGCTTGATGGCAAAAAGAAATGGCGCCGAAAGCAGGCCGAGAATGAAGTGATAGGGATCGCCCCGCAGGATGAAGCCCAGCGAGATCGGCCAAGTCATGGTCATAATGAAGATCACGACCATCCTCGGCGAACCATAGTTGCGGCCAGCAATAGACGTGGCGGAGGCAAGCGTCACGCAGACGGCAGCTATTTCCGCGAACGGGTCATAGGCAAGATAGATGCCGACAAAGCAGAAGGCACCAAGCATGAAGCCATGCATCGAGCCGTACAGTATGTAGTCGTTCTCGCGGCGACGCGCCTCTTCCCAATTTTGAGGCGAAGGAGCGTGACGATATTTCCTGATGTTGCGAAGACGAAGGAAGGCGACGGCCAGCAGTCCGAGTGTGACCGCGAGATAGGCCGGATCCATGGTTTTCCAGTAAACCAGCACGACCAGCAGGGTTTGGGCAAAGAATCCTATCGAAAGCGTCAACCCGTCGCGAAACAAGGTTTCCACGAACGGAATGTAGACGTCGACCGGGATCTCGTTCTTCTTTATCAGATTCAACGCCTGAATCCCAACCCTGGGGAGCCAAGCAGTGCCACATCCGCCTTAAGAAAGATTTAGAGAGGCCCCGCCGCTCCTGCCGTCAAGCCGGGTGACGTTACGGAAAGCAAGGAAACTGTCGTTCAGGTAAACAAGGCGTATCGATCATTCCGCGGCCTGAAGTTTCGGCCGCGCCAGCGTACTCGACAGGCGTTCGAGCAGCCTTTGGCGTTCGCTCGAGGCCTTGTCGGCGCTGGCTCGACGGACGTGACCATAGCCGCGAATCAGGGCCGGCACCGAGGCCAGCGCAACCGCCGCATCGACCCTGGCCGGGGCCAGCGATCCGGCGATGAGCTCCAGATCCGCCTCATACTGCGCCAGGAGCCGCCGCTCCATGCGCCGTTCGGCGGTATAGCCGAACAGGTCGAAGGCGGTGCCGCGCAGGCCCTTCATCGCCGACAGCAGGCGAAAACCCTTCATCATCCACGGGCCGAAGCTCGATTTCCGGGGGCTTCCGTCATTGCCGCGACGGCCCATGATCGGCGGCGCGAGGTGGAATTCGAGCCTTTCGTAGCTCTGGAACTGCTTGCCCAGTTCGGCGGCGAAAGAGCCGTCGGTATAGAGCCGCGCCACCTCGTATTCGTCCTTGATCGCCATCAGCTTGAACAGGTTCCTGGCGGCGGCCTGCGATACCGTGGTCGACCCGGGTATGGCCTTCGCTTCAGCGGCGCGCAAAACGGCCAGTTTTTCGGCATAACGCCTGCCATAGGCGGCGTTCTGATAGGCTGTCAGGAAGGCGACGCGGTGGGCGATGATATTGTCCAGAGTCTCGACGACATCCGTGCCCGGGCCGGCCTTTCCAGCCACGGCTGGACCCGGCTGGGCAACGAGGCCGCGCACGAATTCCGGCTGATGGGCAGCGCGACGTCCCCAGCGGAACGCGGCGACGTTCATCGCCACGGCTTCGCCATTGAGCTCGATCGCCTTCTCGACCGCCTCGGCGGATAGCGGCAGGCCGCCATGCTGGAAGGCAAAGCCGAGCATGAACATGTTGGCGCCGAGCGAGTTGCCGAAAAGTGCCGTGGCGGTGCGGGTGGCGTCGAAGAAATGCGCCTTGTCGTCGCCCGCGGCCGCACGGATCGCCTTTTTCAGCCGCTCTATCGGCAACGAAAAATCCGCCGAGCGTGCAAATTCGCCAGGCATGATCTCGGCGGTGTTGGCGACGAAGATGGTGTGGCCCTCGCGCACCGCGGTCAGCACCTTCTTGGCGCCCGACACGACGAGATCGCAGCCAAGCACCAGATCGGCCTTGCCGGCCGAAACGCGGATGGCATGGATGTCGTCCGGGGTGCGGGCGATGCGGACATGCGTGAACACCGAGCCACCCTTCTGGGCGAGGCCGGCCATGTCGATCATGCCGCAGCCCTTGTCCTCGAGATGCGCCGCCATGCCAAGCACCGCACCTACGGTGACGACGCCCGTGCCGCCGACGCCGTCGATGATCGCCGCCCAACCCTGCTCGCCAAGCGGGAATTGCGCCGGCACGGGCACGCCTTCCAGCGGATCGGCCTTGCCGGCAAGGCCCTCGGCCTTTCGGATCTTGGCGCCGTGCACAGTGACGAAGGACGGGCAGAAGCCGTTGACGCAGGAGAAATCCTTGTTGCAGCTCGACTGGTCGATCTTGCGCTTGCGGCCGAATTCGGTCTCGACCGGCTGGATCGAGACGCAGTTCGACTGCACGCCGCAATCGCCGCAGCCCTCGCAGACCAGCTCGTTGATGAAGACCCGCTTGTCGGGATCGGGGAAGGTGCCGCGCTTGCGGCGGCGGCGCTTTTCGGCGGCGCAGGTCTGGTCGTAGAGCAGCACCGAAACGCCCTTGACCTCGCGCAGCTCGCGCTGGACGAGATCGAGGTCATCGCGGTGATGGATGGTGGCGCCGGCCGGGAATTCGGCCTTGCCGGCATATTTGCCGGGCTCATCGGTGACGATGGCGATGCGGTCGACGCCTTCGGCGCGCACCTGCCTGGCGATCATGTCGACGGTCAGGCCGCCTTCGTGCGGCTGGCCGCCGGTCATGGCGACGGCGTCATTGTAGAGGATCTTGTAGGTGATGTTGGCATCGCTCGACAGCGCGAAGCGGATCGCCAGCGTACCGGAATGGTTGTAGGTGCCGTCGCCAAGATTCTGGAAGATGTGCTCGCGCTTGGAGAACGGCGCCTGGCCGACCCATTGCGCGCCCTCGCCGCCCATGGCCGTGAAACCGACGGTGTTGCGGTCCATCCACAGCGCCATGAAGTGGCAGCCGATGCCGGCCGCGGCGATAGAGCCGTCCGGCACCTTGGTGGATGAATTGTGCGGGCAACCGGAACAGAAGAACGGCGTGCGCGAGCCGATGTCGGTGGCCTCGGTGAGCATTGCCTGGAACTGGCGCAGCTTCGCCACCCGCGCCGAAATCTCTTCGGACGGGCCGATGGTCCTGACGATCCTCTCGCCAAGCGCAATGGCGATCTCGTTGGGATCGAGCGCGCCCTTGGCCGGAAACAGCCAGTCGCCGCGCTCGTCCTTCTTGCCGATAATGACCGGTTGGGTGGCAGTGCCATAAAGGCTTTCGCGCAGCTGCACTTCGATCAGCGAGCGCTTCTCCTCGACGACGACAATGGTGTCGAGGCCGCGGGCGAAATCGGCGATGTGATGCAGGTCGAGCGGCCAGGGGCAGCCGACCTTGAACAGCCGCACGCCGATGCGGTTGGCGGCCGCCTCGTCGATGCCGATGTCCTCCAGCGCCTGACGGACATCGAGATAGCTCTTGCCCAGCGTGATGATGCCGATCTTCGGGTTGCGGCCGCCCGAATAGACGATGCGGTTCAGCCCGTTGGCAAGGATGAAGGCGGAAGCCGCGGCGCGCTTGTACTCATGCAGCCGCTCCTCCTGACCGAGCATATCGATCTCGTGGCGAATGTTCAGACCGCCTGATGGCATGTCGAAATCCGGCACGACGATGTTCAGCCGCTCGAGCGAGGCATCGACCGAGGCCGTCGATTCGATGTTGTCCTTGACGCATTTGATCGCCGCCCAGGTACCGGCAAAGCGCGACATGGCGAAGCCGTAGAGCCCGTAATCGATGATCTCCTGGACACCGGCCGGGTTGAGGATCGGCACCATCGTGTCGACGAACAGGAATTCGGTGGCGTGCGCATTGGTCGAGGATTCGGCCATATGGTCATCGCCCATCAGCGCAAGCACGCCGCCATGCTTCGACGATCCGGCGAGGTTGGCGTGGCGGAACACGTCGCCTGAGCGATCGACACCCGGTCCCTTGCCGTACCAGACCGAAAAGACGCCGTCATGAGTGCCCTCGCCCAGCAGTTCCGTCTGCTGCGTTCCCCAGCAAGCGGTGGCGGCAAGCTCCTCGTTGAGACCCGGCTGGAAGACGATGTCAGCCTGGGCGAGCTGTTTCTTCGCCTTCCAAAGCTGCATGTCGAGGCCGCCGAGCGGCGAACCGCGATAGCCGGAGACGAAGCCGGCCGTGTTCAGGCCGGCGCGGCGATCACGCTCGCGCTGCATCAGCAGCATGCGAATGACCGCCTGCGCGCCGGACAGGAAGATGCGCTCCTTTGCGAGATCGAACTTGTCGTCGAGCGCGACGTCGTGCAGCGTCATCAGGCATTTCCTCTGCGGAGGCCACGCGGGGCAGGCAGCCAACGTCGGGGTCGGATGACGCATCCTTTCTCCCCTTGCAAGGCAGGTCAAACAAAATCGCAGATGCCAGGCAGCGCGCAACGAACAGTCCGCGGCCATCCTGAATCGGGTATGAAACCGATCCACGGACATTGCCCGGCGCACGAAAATTTCAGCTGCGGCCCGGATGGCCTCGACCCGTCAGCCGCCCTTTGAGCAATCCGGCTTCGGTTCGCCCGGCAGCTTGCCGTCGGGACGGCCGACGAGATCGGGATTGGCGGTGTAGAGTTGGTCGATGACCAGCGGCCGGTCGGGCAGGATCGACTGGTCTTCCGTCGACATCAGCGTGGTATCGATCTTCTGCAGGACCGCGCCGTCGGCGCCCTTGATGCTGATGGCAATCGCATAGGGCTTGTTCTTGACGACGCAGGTCAGTGCCGGGCTCTCCAGCGTCACCTTGTCGAGCTTCGGCCAGACCTTCTGCTCGACCACCAGAGGCGCGCCGCCGGCGGGATCCTGGAAGCTGGCGACCGCGACCTGGCCCTCTCCCATCGGCTTCAGCGGCCGCAGGGTCACGACATAAGTCGCCCTTGCGAGGCGGTAGTTGAAGACGAATATCTTACCGGAAATCTCGAACAGCTTGCCTTCGTCATTGCCGCTGTCGCGGCAGGCGCCCAGCGCAACGGCCGCGATGAGTGCCGCGCCGACAAGGATCGAACGGGAAAGGCCGCTACGCATTCCTGACCTCATTTTCCGCCATGCGACGGCGGTGGTAGTGACGGCTTGCCTTTCGCCTGTTGCCGCACACCGCCATGTCGCACCAAAGGCGGCTGGAATTGCGGCTTCTGTCGACGAACAGCCAGGTGCAGTTGGGACAGATCCTGAGCCTTGCGACGGTGTCGTCGCGCAGAAGCGATAGCGCCGAAACCGCCAGCGCCGCCTCGAAGGCGATCGGCGTCAGGGGATCACCGAACGGCCTTCCCGGCGCACCGATCTCGGTCCGGCTGCCGGCAAGACCCTCGGCGCAGGCGCTCAGGAATCCGGGCAGATCGGCGGTGGCGACCGCGCCCTTCGATACCGCTCCACGAAACAGCCGGTCAGTCGCCTCGCGGATCGACAGCACGACGGGTGCGATCGCCACCGCCGAAGATACCGCCAACGGCCGGTCGCCAAGTTCGGCAGCGCGAAAGCGGCTCGCCGCATCGGCGAAGCGGGCAATCTCGGCGGGATCGTCGAAGCGGTCGAAGGTCCGCTCCGGATCGCCGCGCAGCACGACGGTGTTCGCCGTGTCGAGCGCAAGCAGGCCGCCGGTGAAGCGGTGCGGGGTCCAGGATACCGTCATGGCGAAAATCTAACCTATAAATCGTATTTGACAAGTTAGATTCAGCGATGCAACCTCACTCCGGGATGCGGTGGTCTCCGCAGCCTTTTTGAGCCTGTCGTTGGCCAGGACCGCTTCGCTCTTTTGGGCGGCATGCTTCGAGGTTTTGCATGCTCTATTTCTTTCAGCAGGTGTTGAACGGGCTGCATTCGGGTGCGCTTTATGCGCTGCTTGCCTTTGGCTATGTGCTGACCAACGGCATCCTGCACCGCACCAATCTCGCCCATGGCGCGTTGTTCGCCTTTTGCGGCCAGACGATGATCCTGACCGCCGCCTTCGGCTATCAGATGCTGTGGCTGACGCTGCTGGCGGCGGTGGCGCTCGGCGTCGTCGCTGCGTTCTTCTATGCCGCGCTGATCAGCCACGTGCTGTCTCGCAGTGTCTTCGAACCTTTGGCCGACCGCACGCCCAATGCAATTGTGGTGACGACGCTCGGCATCCTGCTGCTGCTGTCCGAAGCGAGCCGCATCGCCGCCGACACGCATGATCTGTGGCTCCCGCCGATGCTGGCGCAGCCTGTCGTTTTCGCGCAGGGCGCCACCTTCACGGCAACGCTGACGCTCATCCAGCTCATCGACTGCGCCGTGGTGGTGGCGGCAATCGCGCTGGCCAGCTGGGCATTTGCCCGGTCGAGCTTCGGACGGCGCTGGCGCGCCGTCTCCGACGACCCCAAGGCAGCCGCGATGTGCGGCGTCGACGTACGCGCGGTGTTCCGGCACGCGGTGCTGTCCGGCGGCTTCTGCGCCGCGCTGGCCGGTGTGATGGCCGGGCTCTATTACGGCAATGTCAGCTTCGGCTCGGGCCTCGTCTACGGCCTGAAAATCCTGTTCGTGACGGCGGTCGGCGGCTATCTCTCGCCATTGCGCGCGGCACTCGGCGCGGCCGCCTTCGGCATGGCCGAATCGCTGTGGGCCGGCTATTTCCCGGTCGAATGGCGCGACGCGTGGATGTATCTGTTCCTGGTCACGACGCTGATCCTGATCGGCGCCGGCCGCGACACCGGCAAAATCGCCTGAAACGTCAGACTTTGGTTGCATGACGCCAGGGCAGATCGCCGGTATTGGGCACTGTCTGCCATGCGATGATATTTGCTCCCTCTATCCTTGTTGACCCGTCAGTCCACGCGCGGCATACCGTTGGACCACGCGGCGTGACGGACAAAAGGGGGAAGCCGGCACGCCTCCGGTACAAGGGAGGAATGCATGGCAGGGCTTCTTGCTCTATCCAGGACAATTGATCGCGCCAACGAATTCATCGGCAAGTGGATATCGTGGCTGATCCTGCTGGCGATCCTGGTGAGCGCCGCCAACGCCATTATCCGCAAGGTGTTCGACATATCCTCGAACGCCTGGCTCGAACTGCAATGGTATCTGTTCGGCGCCGCCTTCATGCTGGCCGCCGCCTATACGCTGAAGCAGAACGAACATATCCGCATCGACGTCGTCTACGGCCTGTTTTCACGCCGCGTGCAGCACTGGATCGACCTGCTCGGGCATCTCTTTTTCCTGATGCCGTTCGTGACGTTGATGGTGATCTATTTCGTGCCCTATGTGTCGCTGTCGTTTCGCAGCGGCGAGATGTCCAACAATTCCGGTGGTCTGATCATCTGGCCGGCCAAGGCCATCCTGCTCGTCGGTTTTTTCCTGCTCGCGCTGCAGGGCATCTCCGAGATCATCAAGAAGATCGCCATCATGCGCGGCGACATGGACGATCCCAATCCGTTCATTTCCGTGCATGAACAGGCCGAACTCGAAGCCAAGGCGCTGGCCGACGAGGTGCGCTCGTGATGGAGTTCATCGCGCAGAACATGGCGCCGATCATGTTCGCTTCGCTGATCATCTTCCTGCTGATCGGCTACCCCGTCGCTTTTTCCCTGGCCGCCAACGGCTTGATGTTCTTCTTCATCGGCGTGCTGCTGTCGCCTTATTCCGGAGGATCGATCAACCTCGCCTGGCCGCTCCTGCACGCATTGCCGGATAATTTCTACGGCAGCCGGGTGATGTCGAACGACACGCTGCTGGCCATTCCGTTCTTCACCTTCATGGGCATCGTGCTCGAGCGATCGGGTATGGCCGAAGACCTGCTCGACACGATCGGCCAGCTGTTCGGGCCAATCCGCGGTGGCCTTGCCTATGCGGTGATCTTCGTCGGCGCGCTCTTGGCGGCGACCACCGGCGTGGTGGCGGCTTCCGTCATCGCCATGGGCCTGATCTCGCTGCCGATCATGCTGCGCTATGGCTATGACCGCCGGCTCGCATCCGGTGTCATTGCCGCCTCCGGCACGCTTGCCCAGATCATCCCGCCGTCGCTGGTGCTGATCGTGCTTGCCGACCAGCTCGGCCGTTCGGTCGGCGACATGTATGCCGGCGCGCTGATCCCCGGCCTCGTGCTCACCGTCCTCTATATGTCCTATATCCTGATCATGTCGATCATCCGGCCGAACTCGATGCCGGCGCTGCCGCTCGAGGCCCGTACACTCGGCCATGGCGTGATGTCGCTGCTGGTGGCTTTGCTGGTCACATTAGCGGTCTCCTACGCGGCGTATCGTTATCTGGCGCCGGCGCATGGCGACAATGCCGACATTCTCGGCGCGACTGCCGGAGTCCTGTTCATCTACATCGTCGCCATTGCCGACAAACGCCTGAATTTCAACATGATGTCCAGGCTCGCGCAGCAGGTGATCATCGTGCTGATCCCGCCGCTGGCGCTGATCTTCCTGGTGCTGGGCACCATCTTCCTGGGCATCGCCACGCCGACCGAAGGCGGCGCCATGGGTTCCGTCGGCGCCTTGATCATGGCGGCGGCAAAGGGGCGCTTGTCGCTTGACGTCGTCAAGCAGGCACTGGCCTCGACGACAAGGCTATCGTCCTTCGTGCTTTTCATCCTGATCGGCGCACGGGTGTTCTCACTGACCTTCTACGGCGTCAACGGCCACATCTGGGTCGAGCACCTTTTGACGTCGCTGCCGGGCGGCGAGGTCGGCTTCCTGATCGGCGTCAACATGCTCGTCTTCTTCCTCGCTTTCTTCCTCGACTTCTTCGAATTGGCGTTCATCATCGTACCGCTGCTGGCGCCCGCCGCCGACAAGCTCGGCATCGACCTGATCTGGTTCGGCGTGCTCCTGGGCGTCAACATGCAGACCAGCTTCATGCACCCGCCCTTCGGCTTCGCGCTGTTCTACCTGCGTTCGGTGGCTGCGCGCGTGCCCTATCTCGATCGTCTCACCGGCAAACAAATCGCGCCGGTGACCACCGGACAGATCTATTGGGGCGCGGTGCCCTTTGTCTGCATCCAGGTGATCATGATCGGGTTGACCATCGCCTTCCCGCAAATGGTGATGCACTACAAGGGAACGACCGTCGATCCGGGCACGATCGACTACCAGGTGCCGGAGATGCCCGGCCTGTCGCCGCTCGGCACGCCGCCGGCGGATGGCGCAGCGCCTGCCGGCGGCGGCACGGCTCCCGCCGCCCCCGATCTGTCGCAGCCGCCGAGCTTCGGCGACGCGCCGCCGGCCAAGCCGGCAACGCCACAGCCCGACCTGTCGCAACCGCCAAGCTTCAACTGAACCGGCATGGTCAAAACCATGAAAGCGGTGCGGCTGGAAGCAGTGGGCGGCATCACGCTGCGCGACGTCGACATGCCTGACATCGGTGCGGATGAGCTACTGGTGCGCATCGAAGCCTGCGGCGTCTGCGGCACGGATCGGCATCTGTTTCACGGCGAATTTCCGTGCACGCCGCCGGTGACGCCCGGCCATGAGTTCTCCGGTCTCGTCGAGGCGATCGGAAAATCGGTCTCGGGTTTTGCCATCGGCGATCGTGTCACCGGCGACCCCAACATCGCCTGCGGGCGCTGCGCGCGTTGTCACGCGGGACAAATCAATCTCTGCAGCAATCTGCGCGCCATCGGAATTCATCGCGACGGCGGCTTTGCCGAATACCTTGCCTTGCCGCAGAAGCAGGCTTTCGTCCTGCCTGCGGGTCTCGATCCCATGCACGGCGCGTTCTGCGAGCCGCTCGGCTGTTGCCTGCACGGCGTCGACCTTGCCGGGATCAAACCGGGCAGCTCGGTGGTCGTGCTTGGCGGCGGCGTGATCGGCCTGCTCACCGTGCAGCTGGCAAGATTGGCGGGAGCCACGACCATCGTCCTGTCGACCAGGCAAGCCTCGCGGCGCGCCCTCGCCGAGGACCTCGGCGCGACAATGACGATCGATCCAACCACCGCCGATGTCATCGATGCCATCGCCGGACCGGTGGGGCTGGTGCCAGGCGGTGTCGACGTCGTCTTCGAATGTGCGGGCGTGCGAGAGACCGTCGAGCAGTCGATGCGGCTGGCCCGCGCCGGCGGCACCGTCGTCATCGTCGGCGTGACGCCGCAAGGCATGAAAGCGGAATTCGAGCCGTTTGACCTGTTGTTCCGGGAACTGAAGGTGCTCGGTTCCTTCCTCAATCCCTACACCCATCGCCGCGCCGCCGAACTCATTGCTTCCGGCACGATCGAGATCGATAGGCTGATCTCCAGGCAGGTGTCGCTTGAAGAAGCGCCAGCGGTGATCGCCAATCCGCCGGCGCCCGGCGAGGTCAAGGTTCTGGTGATGCCGCGCCGAGGCTGAATCGCCGGTTTCGCCTCCGGTATATACAGAAAAGCTCCCTGAGCGGGTTCCGCCCAGAGAGCTTTTGAGCAGAAGTCCGGCCGACTACAGCTTGCCGTTGCGCTGCTGGACCATCATGAAGGTGTCGTAATTGTATTCGGCCACCTGCGCCCAGAGATAATGCTCCTTGCGGAAGCCCTTGATCGATTCCCAGATCTTCTTGAACGGGGCGTTGGAGGCTTCCATTTCGGTATAGACCTCGTTGGCCTTTTCGAAGCAGGCGGCCATGATCTCCTGGCTGAACGGGCGCAGTTTCGCGCCGCCGGCCACCAGTCGCTTCACCGCCGCAGGGTTCAGATAATCGTATTTCTGCAGCATGTTGGCGTCGGCCGCCTGCGCGGCAGTGTGCAGCAGCGACTTGTACGTCGGCGAAAGTTCTTCGTACTTCGCCTTGTTGAACATCAGGTGGACGGTCGGGCCGCCCTCCCACCAGCCGGGATAGTAATAATAGGGCGCGACCTTATAGAAGCCGAGCTTCTCGTCGTCATAGGGACCAACCCATTCGGCCGCGTCGATGGTGCCTTTCTCCAGCGCGGGATAGATATCACCGCCGGCGATCTGCTGCGGCACGACGCCGAGCTTCTGCACCACCTTGCCGGCAAAACCGCCGATTCGCATCTTGAGGCCGGAAAGGTCGGCCACCGTGTTGATTTCCTTGCGGAACCAGCCGCCCATCTGGACGCCGGTGTTGCCGCCCGGCAGGCCGAAAAGGCCCTGCGTGGCGAGAAACTCGTTGAACAGGTCGATGCCGCCGCCATGGTAATGCCAGGCATTCATGCCACGTGCGTTGAGCGAAAAGGGAACCGCCGCACCGAGCGCCCATGTCGGGTCCTTGCCCCAGTAATAATATGCCACCGTATGGCAGGCTTCGACCGTGCCGGCCGTGGTGGCGTCGGCGGCCTGCAGGCCTGGCACCAGCTCTCCGGCGGCGAAGACCTGGATCTGGAAGTTACCGTCGGTGGCTTCCGACAGCATCTTCGAGAACACCTCGGCGCCGCCATAGATGGTATCGAGCGACTTCGGGAAGGACGACGCCAGCCGCCATGTCACCTTGGGATTGGACTGGGCGATTGCAGGCGCTGCCAGCGTGGCCGCGGCCGCCACGGCACCGACGCCGGTGACACCGGCCTTGCGAATGAATGAACGACGATCCATGAAGTTCCTCCCTTTTGGATCAACAGGCCGACGTCAGGAAATCCTCGGTTTCCGTGTCGGTTCGTTCAAGACAATACACAGGCAAGAAGTCGAGTCCAGCAGGCCGACCCGATTTGACGGCGAAGCCCAGCTACCCTGCAACTATAGTCTAACAGGCCGTTTCGTGGCCCATGCGACACGCCGAAACTTGGCATGGAAAAACAACCGGGGATCGCCTATTTTAGCGGCAGGTATCCCTTGCCCAGATGGAACACAGAGCCAAAATGCATCAGCCGCTCGTCGCCATATCGACCGACGTCCGTCAGTTCGACAACTACACCTGGCATGCCGCCCCGCAGCAAGATCTGGAAGCGGCGATCACCGGCGCCGGCGTGTTCCCGCTGTTGGTGCCGTCATTTGGCGACCGGCTCGACTTCGACGAGCTCCTGTCGTCGGTGGACGGCGTCATGGTCACCGGCTCGAAATCCAATGTGCATCCCTCGCTCTATGGCGGCGACGCCAGCGAAGCCAATGGCCCCTATGATCCGGCGCGCGACGCCACGACGCTGCCGCTGATCCGCCGGGCGATCGAACGCGGCGTGCCGCTGCTCGCCATCTGCCGCGGCATCCAGGAATTGAACGTGGCGCTGGGCGGCACGCTCGGCACGGAGATCCAGGAGCGCGAGGGCTCGCTCGACCACCGCGCGCCGGTGAGCGACAAGCAGGACGAACGCTTCGCCATCCACCAGACCATTTCGATCAAACCTGACAGTTGCCTGGCCGGTGTGTTCGGTGCCGGCGACATCAAGGTCAATTCGCTGCACCGCCAAGCCATCGACCGGCTCGGCTCGAAGCTGCAGGTCGAGGCCGTCGCCACCGACGGCACGGTCGAGGCGGTTTCGGTGCGCGACGCCCGCGCCTTCGCCGTCGGCGTGCAATGGCACCCGGAATACTGGGTCAAGTCGGACAGCAATTCGGTGAAAATATTCCGGGCCTTCGGCGATGCGGTTCGGCTGCACGCCGCAGCGAAGGCTGGCGCGCGGGCCGCAGCGGAATAATCAGTCACCAGATTTCTTATCGCCTATGGCCGCCAGCGACAGCAATGGTAGCGCCGGGGCATAGGATTCGTAGCCGTCGCCATCGGCAGCCGCGAAGGTGACGATTGGATCGGTGCCATTGGCGCTGAAGGCGACAGTGCCGTCGTTTTGCTCGCGCCAGAACTTCGCCTGCTCTATGCCTGGCAAGAGCCGGCGGCATTTGGGAGCAACGGTGAGCAGCGACAAACCGTCCGAAATTTCGGCCCCGCGGCTGACTGCACAGACCGCCTCATCGCCATTGGCGACCAGCCTGTAGCTGTTGGACGGGGCGGCCTCGTTGGCCACGCTTTCCCCGCTGCCGGCATGAAACAACTGAACGGCGCCAAACAGCGCTGCGGCAGCGATCAATACGGAAAGCGTTTTCATCGTTCTTCATCCACGCACACGGACAGGATGGAGAATGTTTCCAAAGGGTTAAGCTGGCGTTAATAGGTGTGGCCCGCCGAACAAAGGCGTGCGTCCCGGGACAGTGGCGGCATTACTCCCGCCCCCCAACATCGACTAGTTTATATCAAAACTTGTAGCTGAAGCCGACGCGGACAGCCTGGGTCTTTACATCGGTCGGATAATTGAAGCCGCTGTCAGTCGCTGGATTGTCGGTGAACGTGCCGAAATCACTGTAACGATACTCAACCCGCGTCGTCCATTTTGGCGAGAAAGCATATTCAACGCCGGCGCCCACAGTCCAACCCGCCTTCGTGTTGGATGTACTGTCGGTCGTTGCGCCATCGTCGTAATTGGTGTGGAAGTGAGCCACGGCCAGGCCACCCGTGGCGTAGAGGAGGGCCGGTCCCATTGCATAGCCAAGGCGCGCCCTCAGCGAACCCTGGACGTCGATTTTGGTCTTGATGGTGCCAGCAAACACCGAATCCACTGAACCGCTCGCTCCTGAGCCCTCGATATCACCTTCGACACCGAGAACATATGAATCGAAGGCCTGATTGTAGCCGAGGTGAATGCCGCCGAGCACGCCGTTGGATTTCCACGAATCAGACCAATCGGAAAAGCCGCTGCCTATCTCGGAATCGTGGCTGTCGACATCTCCCCAGCCATACCCGATCTGAGCGCCGACATAGGCGCCGGTCCAATCGTAGGCAACGGGAGCTGAGACGAGCGCATCGGCAGCGAAAGCGTTGCCTGAAACGACGACAAGCATTGTCGATGCAAGAAGAAGAATTTTCACGTAGCGCCCCGCTCTTTGATTGTCGGCAGAGTACCTTCCTTCAGCCGCGTATCAAGCGCGTATCAGGATGCCGAAGTGTCAGAAGCACCGATTTCCGACCTATGGTTGCAGATCAGCCACGTTTCGCCGCCTATTCGGCCTATCTCGCTAGGTCCTGACCCTTATATGCGCCGTCTCCGGCACCGGCGTCAGCGGCCGGCGCTCGGTGAACCAGGACACCAGATTGTCGACGCAGAGATCCGCCATGGCGCGGCGGGTGTGGTCCGAGGCCGAGCCGACATGCGGCAACAGCGAGGTGTTGGGCGCGTCGAGCAGCGCCTTGGGCACGTTCGGTTCGTCGGCAAAGACGTCGATGCCGGCGGCGGCGATGGTGCCGGTGGCAAGGGCTGCCGCAAGCGCCGCCTCGTCAACCGTGCTGCCGCGGCCGATGTTGACGAAGACGCCGTTGGCGCCAAGTGCCGACAGGATTTCGGCATTGACCGCCTTCTCAGTCGAGGCGCCCCCCGGCGCGACCGAAATCAGCGTATCGACGGCCTCGGCAAGCCCTTTCAGGGTCGCATGGTGCTGGTAGGGAAGACCTTCGACACGGCGCCGGTTGTGGTAGGCGACCGGCAAGCCAAAAGCTTCCAGACGCCGGGCGATGGCCTGGCCGATGCGGCCCATGCCGAAAATACCCACACTGCGCCCGCGCAAGGTCAGCCGGCTCAGCGGATAGTTGCCCTTGCGCACCCAGTTGCCGTCACGCAACCAGGTTTCGGCACGCGGCAGATCGCGGATGGTGTTAATCAACAGCCCGATCGTGGTGTCGGCGACCTCCTCGGTCAACACGTCGGGCGTGTTGGTGACCATGATGTTCTTCGCTCGGGCATGGCCGACATCGACCGAATCATAGCCGACGCCGAAGGAGGCGATGAGTTCGAGGTTGGGCAGCGCATCCATCATCGCCGCGTTGATGCCGGCAAATGAAGCAATGCCGCGCACATCATTGCGCATCTCGTCGGTGATGAGGGACGGATCCGCGCGTTCTATTCTGACACGCCTGAACGTACGGTTGATGCGGTCGACCGCATGGTCGTTGAAATCGCCCGGCACCAGGATGGCGACGGTCTGCAACTGTTCGGCCTTGGTCATGCACGCTCCACCGGCTTGCCGGTCGACTGACGCACATGCAGTTCCGGCTTGATCAATTCCTGCGAGGGCCGCACCGTCTGGCCGTTGAGCTTGTCGAGCAACGCGCTGGCGGCGCGGCGGCCAACCTCGCGCTGGCCGTTCCAGACGGTGGTCAGGGCCGGCGTCGCGATCGCCGCCTCTTCGAGGTCGTCATAGCCGGTAACGGAGATGTCGACGCCGGGCACAAGGCCGGCACGGGCAATGCCGTTCATCAGGCCGATGGCGACAAGGTCGTTCCAGCAGCAGGCAGCCGTCGGTCTGTCCTTCAGCGCCAGGAACTGTCCGGCGGCCTCGAAGCCGGCCTGCTTGGTGCGTGGGCCGGCGATGCGCCATGACGGCCTGACTTCCAGCCCGGCCGCCTCCATCGCGTTGACATAGCCCTGGTAGCGGTCACGGCCGGTCGAGGTCTGGTCGGTGCCGCCGATCATGGCGATGCGCTTGTGGCCGAGCGAGATCAGGTGGTTGGTGGCGAGGCCTGTTCCATAGGAGTCGTCGCCGCGAAAGACCGGCACGTCGGCACCCTCGACGGTGCGCGCGATCAGCACAGCCGGCAGGCCGTTCTCCTCGGCCATCAGGATGTCGGAAGCCGGCGTGCCGATGGCCGGCGACATGATGACGCCGTCGGCGCCGAGCTGCAAAAGCGTATCGATGAAGGTGCGCTGCTTTTCGAGCTGATCATAATGATTGGACAGGATGAAGGTCTGCCGGCTGCGGTCGAGCTCGCTTTCGATCGAGCGCAGGATCTCGGCGAAGAATGGGTTCATGATGTCGTGGACGACGACGCCGACAATGCCGGAACGCGAGGTACGCAGGCTGGCGGCGCGACGGTTGTAGATATAGCCGATGGCGCGGGCATGTTCCTTGATGCGGTCACGCGTGGTACCGGCAACCAGAGGGCTGTCGCGCAGCGCCAGCGAGACCGTGGCCGTGGACACGCCGAGCGCATCCGCGATCGTCGAAAGCTTGATTTTTTGTGCCAGCGACGTGTGCTCCCCGGACCTGAACTTCCAGACCTAAACTGTTTAAAGGCGGCGTTATGCCACCGATCGGGGGCAAATCAAAGTTTTTTTGCCAACGCCTCGGCCTCGACATCCGAGGCCGCGCGGCTCCGCAGCCGAAGCCTATGCTCGCGATGGACGATGTAGAGACCGCTGGCGACGATGATGGCGGCGCCGACCAATGTCCAGCGGTCGGGAAACTGCTTGAAGACGATCCAGCCGGAAATGATCATCCACACCATCTGCGAATAGGGATAGGGCGCCAAAGCCGTGGTTGTCGCCAGCCGGTAGGCCTGGACCAGCAGCCAGTGACCGACGCCGCCGAACACGCCGAGCATCAGCAGCACGAACCAGTGCCAACCGTCATGCGGCAGGGAAAACGAAAACGGCAGCAGGGGCAGAAGCAACAGCGCCGGTGCCAGCGCCGAAAACAGGATGAGGCTCTCCGATGTCTCGGTCGCCGACATGCGGCGCGTCATGATGACGTAGAAGCAGTTCGACAGCATCGAGCCGAGCGCGAAGAGATGTCCGATGCCGAAAACGCCAACGCCCGGCCGGGTGATGATGAGGACGCCGGCAAAGGCCGCCAGGATGGCCAGCCAGCGCCGCCAGCCGGCCCACTCGCCAAGCAGCGGACCGGCCAGTGCCGTGATCACCATCGGCCCGAAGAAATAGATCGAGGTGGTCTCCGCCAGTTGCAGGGATTTGAGCGCCAGGACATTGAATATGGTCGATCCGAACAGGAACGCGCCGCGCAGGATATGCGCCGGCAGGTTGACCGGACGAAACCGCACCGGTTGGCGCCAGCCGCGCAGCAGCGCGCCGACCAGCACGACATGCACGGCAAAGCGCACCCAGGCAACGACCAGCACGGAAACGCCGGCAAGGACGAGGTATTTGCTTGATGTGTCGAGGAAGGTGAAGAAGACATAGGTGGAAAGCATGCACACGATCGCCACCGGGGGCGTCGCGCTTTCTACATGTCTTTGGGGAGCACTCACTTGCAGGCCGGGTGGGAAGCTGGGCTGGAGCCCACCTTTGCGGGAATTGCCGGCTCCCGGCAAGCCAATTGTCGACTGCCGCGACATGAAAGCCTGCTGGCACAACAAGAGCCGCCGGCAGGCGTAGTGCCCTGGCTAGGCGTGCATGCGGGCGCCCTTGGTGATCTTGTCGACCAGCTTCTTGTCGGCGCGAAGCGCGATCCCGACCACCTTGGCGTCTTCAGGCGCGAATTCGGCGAAGACGGCGCGGTTCGCCGCGTCAAAGCCGGTCGAAAACATTTCCTCGACATAGAGCGAGGTGGTCACGCCGCGCTCCAGCGTGCGCCGGTGGATGGTGCCCAGCGTCGTCTGGTCGGCGGACAAAACGATGACCGGCTGGATCGACAGCGGGTTGTAGAGATTGCCGGCGCGGTCGCGATAGGGTTCACCGATGATATCGGGAAACTGCGCGACGATGCCGCTGGTCAGGAAAGCGGTGACGTTGAGTTTCTGCCAGACCGGCAGATCTTCCCTGAGCACGATTGCAAATTTCGTATCGAACATGAGACATTGGCCATTCGGTTGTGCCCCAATGCGAGGCTGAAGGAGACGATGTCGCACGATCTAGACAGCCAGGCCTTCAAGGGTCTTGGACGTTTGTGCATCGATGCGGCGGAAAACCGTATCATCTCCGCCCCCGATCCCGCAGGCATGGAGCGGATCGAGGCGCGCTTCCATGGCAGCGCGTTCGACCTGCATCGCCACGACACCTATGCGATCGGGGTGACGCTGCACGGTGTGCAGACGTTTCGCTATCTCGGCGCTGCGCGCCACAGCCTTCCGGGCCAGATCATCGTGCTGCATCCCGACGAGTTGCATGACGGCGGCGCCGGCACCGAGGACGGACTGCGCTACCGAATGCTCTATCTGGAACCGTCGCTGATGCTCGACTGCCTTGGCGGCGTGTCGCTGCCTTTTGTCAGGGATGGCGTGGTGGCGGACGCCGCCTTCTGCGCAACGCTGCTTTCGGCGCTGGGTCCGCTGGAGCAGGAACTCGACGAGTTGTTCGTCGACGACTTCCTGACGGAACTGATGCAAAGCCTGATCCGGCATGGCGGCCAGTCGGCGAAGCCGATGACCAGGACGGCGTGGCGGGCGGCTGCTCTGGCGCGCGACTATCTCACGGAAAACCTGAACCGGCCGGTGCGTTCCGGCGAACTGGAAGCTGTAACCGGGCTTGATCGCTATGCCTTGTCACGGCATTTCCGTGCCGCTTTCTCCACCAGTCCACATCGCTTCCTGGTGATGCGCCGGCTTCAGCGGGCGCGGCGGATGATCGCCGCCGGCGAACCGTTGGCACAGATCGCGGTCGAAGCCGGCTTCAGCGACCAGAGCCATTTCATAAGGCAATTCAAGAAGGCGTTCGGCATGACACCGGGACGCTGGTCGTCGCTGATCCAGGGCTCTGCCGCGGCGGCTTGATCGCCTGCCGCAACAATCCGCCGGTCAGTCGTCCGACTCGGCGTCGTCGTCGATGAGCACCAGTTCCACGTTCGAGAGGTTGGCCTCGATGCGGGCAAGCAGCTTGAACAGTGCCTTCTGGTCCTTCTTGTCGAGACCCTTCAGCGCCAGCTTTTCGGTCTTCTTCACCGATTTCTCGATGGCGTGAATGATGTCGCGACCGGTGTCGGTGAGGAAAATATGCGCCTGACGGGCGTCGGCCGAGGAGGCGCGTTTTTCCAGAAAACCCTGGGCCTGCAGCCGGTTGATTGTCTTGGTGATGGTAGGTGGGCGCACGCCGAGGCGTCCGGCAAGATTGCCCGGCGTCTGGCCGTCCTCACGGTCGAGCGCCAGCATGATCTGATCCTGGCCGGCATAGAAGCCGTGCGCCAGAAGCCGGGCCGCCAGCGCCGTTCTTGCCAGCCTTGCCGCCGAATGCAGCCGGCTCATTGTCGCAGTCTTATCCGCCTTGGCCATGGTCATCCCTCTTCGGCCGTACCGGTGCGGGCAGCATAGAGGCAGCCGGCCGGTTGGCAATCGACGATGAAAAAGATTCCGGAGCTTCAAACAGCTTTGCCGGCAAGCATTGTGGTGTCCGCCGTGGCTAATGCCAGATGTTTATTTCAGTTAGATGACAAACGAATTCCCAGCCGGAATTTTCGCCGCGAGCAAAGTGATGGAGTGACCGCCGCTCAGCCGGACTTCACCGCGATGATCATCAGCGCCTGATAGGCATCCTCCAGCTCGCGCAGCGCAGCCTGCGATTGCGGTCCGGCCCGCCTGGCTATGCCGTCCGCGGCATTCGAGGTGTCGCGCTCGCCCGACCGGTCGTTGTAGGGTGCGGCCGTGGTGAAAATCTGCTCGCTGAGGCTGTCCGGGAAAAACAACTGTCCGGTCATCACCGAACTGTCGTCGGGAAAGACCTTGAAATGGATGTGGGTGGTGCGGCCGCGATACCAGCCGGGATAGATCGTGGCGAAGGAAACGATGCCACTCGCGTCGGTCCTTTGCCAACCACGCAGGAAGGTCTGGCCCGAGGTGTCGAGATCGCGGCCATCACCCTGTCCGGGATAGCCGGAATAGGCGCCTTGCGCGTCGCAATGCCAGATGTCGACACGAGCGCCGGCAAGCGGGCGGCAGCCCGCGTCGACAACCTGCAGCCGCACATCAAGGGCAATGCCCTTCTTGCCTTCGGTGACATCGGCGCGTTCTAGCTTCGGATCGAAATAGAACGGTCCCTCGGTCGCCTCGGGCGTGATGGTGCAGACACCGGCGCCGTTTTCGAACAAGGCCAGTCCGGCATAGGGTGAAGTCTGGTCTGCTATCGCGGCGGCGGGCAGGAAGACACCACCGCCGGCGGTGACCGCGATCAAACCGAGCGCCTGGCGCCGGCTCATTAAGAACGAGGATGGCTTGCCGGACATATCTTGCCTCTCGAATTGGCCTCTGTCGCCCTGATCTAGGCGATCACAACGGCTTTCGCCAACGATTCGGCAATGCAGCAAGCCGGTTTGGCCCATCGGTTTGCCCCGTGCAAAAGCCCGGCGCACATCCTATATGGAGCCGACATTCCCTTTTCTCAGGCCGAATTTCCGAGGCCCAGATAATTCGAGGCAAGCCATGAGCGACGCACAGACGCAGATCCCCGTAACCGTTCTCACCGGCTATCTCGGTGCCGGCAAGACGACGCTGCTCAACCGCATCCTGTCGGAAAACCACGGCAGGCGCTACGCCGTCATCGTCAACGAGTTCGGCGAAATCGGCATCGACAACGACCTGATCGTGGAATCCGACGAGGAAATCTACGAGATGAACAATGGCTGCGTCTGCTGCACGGTGCGCGGCGACCTGATCCGTGTCGTCGAGGGCCTGATGCGCCGACCCGGCCGCTTCGATGCCATCGTCGTCGAGACCACCGGGCTCGCCGATCCGGTGCCGGTGGCGCAGACCTTCTTCATGGATGACGACGTGCGCTCCAAGACCAGGCTCGACGCGGTGGTGGCGCTGGTCGACGCCAAGCACCTGCCGCTGCGGCTCAAGGATTCCAGGGAAGCCGAGGACCAGATCGCCTTCGCCGACGTCGTCGTGCTCAACAAGACCGACCTCGTCACATCAGAAGAGCTCGCCAAGGTCGAGGCGACGATCCGCGCCATCAATCCGGCGGCAAAG
>NZ_RZTB01000350.1:0-666 GCF_003997735.1 Mesorhizobium sp. M7A.F.Ca.MR.148.00.0.0
AGCGCTTGAACACCCCCCTCTGTCCTGCCGGACATCTCCCCCGCAAGGGGGGAGATTGGCAGCTTTGCCCTCGCTGCGAACTTTCAGTGTTGGAATTTGGCGAAAGCGATAGCGACCGTCGATCTCCCCCCACGTGGGGGAGATGTCCGGCAGGGCAGAGGGGGGTACTGTCCCGTGAGCCATTCCAGCCCTCGGCGTAGAGCACTCCCTTACCAAGGGAGTGCTCTACCTTGCGGTCGGTAGTATCTATTTCGATGACGAAATTGCGCAGCCGCCACTCGCGGTCTTGAGCTTCCACCTTTTTAAGCCGGCCTGGCAATTGCGCAGCGCCGTCTCTTCCGCCGCCTTCTGGGACGGCGCGTTTAGCTTCGCCCCGCAGACAATGTAGAGGTCGACGACACGCGAATAAAAGGTTGTAGCGTAGGCCGAATGGCCGCTCGCCGCGACGTAGCCCTTGTAGGCAACGTTGCATTCGCCCGAACCCAAGGTCGGCGGAAAACGCACGTCTCCCTTGCGTCCTGCGAGCGATTCCGCCGAGCCGGCGTCGGTCGCTGTTAATATTAGAAATACAGAAAGTATCGAAGCAGCCGTTCCCTGGCAATATTTCAGTTTCATTTCCAGCCCGTCCCCATTGCCCCATGCTGGATAAGCAGTAGCGAATATTTT
>NZ_RZTB01000351.1:0-267 GCF_003997735.1 Mesorhizobium sp. M7A.F.Ca.MR.148.00.0.0
TATATCAGGGCAAAGGGCGCGACCAGATGGCAGTCCCGTCGATGTAGCAGTCCAATCCCGATTGGCCTGGTATCCGCGACTATCGCGACATCAGGGTATCAGCACCACCTTCCCAGTCGACCGGCGCTCCTCCAGCAACCGGTGCGCTTCACCGGCCCGGTCGAGCGGGAATCGGCCGCCGATCGTGACCTGCAGAAGACCGCTTGCCGCCATTTGGAACAGCTCGGACAGGCTGGCTCTCAGCACATCGGCAGACAGCAGCGGCAG
>NZ_RZTB01000351.1:277-665 GCF_003997735.1 Mesorhizobium sp. M7A.F.Ca.MR.148.00.0.0
CCTGAGTGACTGGTTGCGGCCGATCAACCGCTCCAGATCAGAGGCAGCGAGACCAAAGCGCCCGAGCGCCGCGAACACCAGTTCGCCGCCAGACGCCAAGGCCTCAAGCAAGGCAGCGGTCAGCGCACCGCCGACTGTGTCGTAGATGATGTTGGCGCCCTCCCCGCCGGTGAGGTCGCGGACGCGAGCGGGCCAGTCCGGCTTGGTATAGTCGACTGCGGCATCGGCGCCGAGCGACAAGGCGAAATCCAGCTTTGCCTTGCCGCCGGCGGCTGCGATCATCTGGCGTGCGCCCTTCAGCCTGGCCAGTTGGACAAGCAGCGTTCCCACACCGCCCGATGCGGCCGGCACCAGCACCGCCTTGTCATCGGGCGGGCTTTGCCGAAGC
>NZ_RZTB01000352.1:0-647 GCF_003997735.1 Mesorhizobium sp. M7A.F.Ca.MR.148.00.0.0
GGCTCCCTTCAACACACCGATCGCGGATATGAAGGCAAGACCCGCACCCAGGCCATTCAGGCTGTTGGCAATGCGTTCGGCATCGCCAAAGAATCTACCCAGTGACTTGAGGAAGGTGTGCAGCGGTTCGGTTTCCCGCTGGACCAGCGCAAGGTGGAAAAGCGTCCCAAGTGCAAGGGCTGAGCCGCAAATCCAGAAGGCGATGAAAAGATACCCGGCGTATTCCGCCAGAACGCCGAAATCCGGCATGTTTCCAGTGTGCCACCCGACTGCGCTTGCCAGAAGCAGCGCAGCGGTAGCCATAGCGCCATAGCGTGCAGCAGCCGGTGTCGCCAAAAGGCATCCGCCAAGATGCCAGGAAAAGCACGTCCGACGATGGCCCCCGTCAGTGGGGCCGATGCTGCAACCGAATGTTCCATGGTTTTGAAGCCCACAGCTCGCCACGCCGCTACCATTTTACCGTGAGACGGTTCAATATTTCCTAATCAGACGATTAGAGTTGCAAACGGTTGAGTCCCGGCGCCGGCACGGCCGGGCACTAGACCGTCTTCTGGGCTGAACGGCGCTTGTCAGTTCGATATTCTCGACCCGGTCCGCCACATCGGCTGACCTCGCGTTTCTCAATTTTCGAGCGCAGTCCGGATCTT
>NZ_RZTB01000353.1:0-655 GCF_003997735.1 Mesorhizobium sp. M7A.F.Ca.MR.148.00.0.0
CGGTACGATGAGGCACGACTACAAGCGCAACGGCACCACCACCCTGTTCGCCGCCCTCAACGTCCAATATTGTCCCGTTGACGAGAATATCATCTTAGTTGCTTGTAAAAATTTGTTCTCCACTTCCGTCTCCATCGTATCTCAGTCAACGCGATGGAATAGGAAATGACTACAAACATTGTGAAACTGGAAGAAGGCAGGGCAATCGGCTCTAATCGTGACGTGCCGCTGTCAGATCATGAGGCGGAAGCCCTAGGTGTGAGCTTTCGGGAGGTTGTCCATTCGGACCGGACCGAGGAGACTGGAGTTACCACGCTTCAGCATCCATCGGAGGATCCGAATGAACATCCACAAGAATGCCCGTCTCACACCGCTGCGTCGAGAGGAGATGGCGTTATCGGTGATAGAAGGCGCTTTTTCCAAAGCCCATGCGGCGCGCGTCTATGGCGTGTCGGCCAAGATCGTGGCGCGCTGGGTCGAGCGCTATAAGACCAAAGGGCGGGCCGGCATGGTCGACCGCTCGTCGCGGCCCACCGTCATGCCGAGCCTGACCGAACAGTCCGTGGCCGAGCGCATCGCAGCCTTGCGTCGCCAGCGGCTGACCGGCAAGCACATCGCCCATGAGGTCGGCGTCTCGCCCGCCACCGTTAGCCGG
>NZ_RZTB01000354.1:0-646 GCF_003997735.1 Mesorhizobium sp. M7A.F.Ca.MR.148.00.0.0
GCAGGGTTCGACATGTACAAGGCCGTCGGATCGCGCGGATCCCGGGTCAGCCGCGTTCTCTGGATGCTCGAGGAGCTCGCGCAGCCTTATGAATTCGTCGAGGTTCATCTGCGCTCACCGGAAGCCTATGCGCTCAACCCATCGGGCAAGGTGCCGATCCTCATCGACGGCGAACTGACGGTGACGGATTCGGCGGCGATCTGCGTTTATCTCGCCGACAAGCACGCGGACAAGGGAATGGGCGCCAATCCGGGTGTCGCCGGCCGGGCCGAGATGGATTCCTGGATGCATTTTGCCCAGAGCGAGTTGGAAGCGCCGCTGTGGAACAAATTGCGCCATCGCTTCCTGCTGCCTAGGGATGTGCGCGTCGATGTCGGTCCTGCGGCGGCTTACGATTTTGCCTCGGAACTGAAGGCGCTGGAGCGGCGGCTGGGCGACAAACCGTTTGCGCTCGGCGATCGGTTTTCCGCTGTCGATGTGCTGCTCGGCGACATGGGCGGCTGGGCTCGCGCCGGCCGATTCCCGATCGACTCCGAGCGCGTCAACGCCTATTTCGACCGCGTGCTGGCACGGCCCGCCCGTGCACGGGCGCAAGCAAATGGGGGATCCATGAAATGAAGCTCAACCTCAACACCGACTTCACCAA
>NZ_RZTB01000355.1:0-635 GCF_003997735.1 Mesorhizobium sp. M7A.F.Ca.MR.148.00.0.0
GCGTCGTCGTCCTTCTCGCCGAGAGCGAAATTGTCGAAGTCGCCGGTGGCCGAGGCATAGACCGAGAATCTGCGGCTGAAGGCCAGCCGCTCCTCGTAGAGCGACCCGCTTTCGACGTACTTGCCGGGCACGAAGGTGCCGAGCCGCCAGCGCGTGATCGGGTTCATGTTCGGCAGCGCATGGCCGTAGAGAATGATCTTGACGACCGTCGTGCTGGTGCGACTGGTGATCCTGGCCCAGCGCCAGATGCCGTCAGCTCCTAGAAGGCGAATGGATCGACCGACATCAGAGACCTGAAATCCGGTGTCGTTGTTGATGCCGATGGTTGAGGACGCCGTGAGATCGAACGGCGTCTGATCGAAAGCGGCGATATGCATCGCCAACTCGGCCGAGACGGTGACAACTGCATCGTCTCCACCGCCGCCGCTGAACACCAACTGATGGTATTCGAACGCCGATTTGTTCGTGAAGTCGTAGAAGCGGGTCTCGCCATTGCCCCAGCCGAGTTCGCCCGTACGCGTGTCCAGGGTGACCCAGTTGGTGCCATCATTGGAACCCTGCAATTCCCAAGCAGTGAAGAAATCGTAATCGCCCGTTGCCAGCCGCGACGTGGTGATCCAGTAGGCGTCGACCAC
>NZ_RZTB01000356.1:0-300 GCF_003997735.1 Mesorhizobium sp. M7A.F.Ca.MR.148.00.0.0
ATTCGCGGCCGATCATCAGTTCGACCACCTCATTGTCGCTCTTTGTGCCTGCCTTGTAGCTGGCGACATTGCGGCCGTTGCGAAACACCGTGCAGTGGTCGGCAAGCTCGGCGATCTCGTTCATGCGGTGCGAGATGTAAAGCAGCGCCAGCCCTTCCGAGCGCAATCGCTTGAGCACGCTGAAGATCTTGGCAACGTCGGTCGCGGTCAGTGCCGAGGTCGCCTCGTCGAGGATCAGGATGCGCGGCTTCCTGGCCAGCGCCTTTGCGATCTCGACGATTTGGCGGCGTGACAGCGGCA
>NZ_RZTB01000356.1:371-630 GCF_003997735.1 Mesorhizobium sp. M7A.F.Ca.MR.148.00.0.0
CACACCACCATAGCGCTTGGATATGCCTTCCATCCGGAAGAGCGGAACCATACCGTCCATCGGCCCTCCCGAGGCACTTTTGACGACCAGGGATATCGAGTGGCCGGCGCCGCGGGAGCTCCCGCGGCGCCTTGTATGCTGCCTATTGGTCCGCCTTGGTCTGGCCCATGATTTCCTGCGCCGTGAAATTGATGCCGCAGGTCGGGAAGGAGTTGCCGACGAAGAAATTGTCGGACTGGTCGGGGAAGAAATCCTGACC
>NZ_RZTB01000357.1:0-623 GCF_003997735.1 Mesorhizobium sp. M7A.F.Ca.MR.148.00.0.0
GCCCAGGCCATGGCCGAACGCTTGAAGAAACTCGATTTTGAGGTCGTTTCCGGCTTCGACCTGACCAAGCTGCAGACACAGGCGACGATCGAGCAGTTCGCGAAACAGGTGCGCGGTGCCGACATCGCGCTGTTTTTCTATGCCGGCCACGGCCTGCAGGTTTCGGGCAAGAACTATCTGCTTCCAGTCGACGTTGCGCTGGAAGATGAAACCTCCCTCGACTTCGAAGCCGTGTCGGTCGATTTCGTTTTGCGCCAGATGTCACGAGAGACCAGCATCAGCATGGTGTTTCTCGACGCTTGCCGCGACAATCCCCTCGCCGAGGTGCTGGCCAAGACCGCGGGCGTCAACGGCGCCAGCAGCGGCCTTGCCGAGATCCCGGTAGAGAATGGTAGCGCCGGCACGCTCGTCGCTTTCGCCGCCAGTCCCAATCAACTTGCCTATGACGGGTCGGGCGAACATTCGCCTTTCACCTCGGCGCTCCTCAAGCGTATCGGCGAATCCAACGTCTCCATCACCGACGCCATGAACAGGGTCACCAGCGACGTCTTCAAGGCAACCTCCGGCAAGCAGCGTCCCTGGATCAACGTTTCGCTGAAAACGGATGTCGTTCTGCACAAGGT
>NZ_RZTB01000358.1:0-616 GCF_003997735.1 Mesorhizobium sp. M7A.F.Ca.MR.148.00.0.0
GCAAGCTCGCCCCCGCGCTGGCGGCAGGCTGCCCGGTGATCCTCAAAGGGGCCGAGGAGACGCCAAGTGTGGCTGTCCATATCGTGGAATCTTTGCGTCAAGCAGGGATACCGGAAGGCGTGGTCAACCTGGTGTTCGGTGTTCCTGTGCATATATCGCGGCATCTGCTCAGTTCGCCAATTGTGAAAGTCTTGACGTTCACGGGGTCGACGGCTGTTGGAAAACAGCTAGCCACGCTGGCCGCGAATAATCTGCAGCGTTGCATCCTTGAGCTCGGTGGACATTCCCCGGTTATTGTGTGCGAAGATGCGGATCTGGCAAGGGCGATACCGGCTATTTCGGAATACAAATTCGAGTGCGCGGGCCAGAGCTGTAATGCGCCCAGCAGGATTCTTGTCGCCCGGTCCCGCTATGAGGAACTCCTGTTCCGGATGACGGAGGCGGTCCGAAGAATCAGGATCGGACCACCGGATGACCCTGCAACGCAAATGGGGCCAATGGCAAACGCGCGGCGAATAGAGGCCATGCAGCGCCTGACCAAGGATGCGGTAGAAGGCGGCGCCCGCATCGAGACCGGTGGCATCCCCCTTGACCGACCGGGGTTTTACTGGCCGCC
>NZ_RZTB01000359.1:0-613 GCF_003997735.1 Mesorhizobium sp. M7A.F.Ca.MR.148.00.0.0
GCATATGGACTACCTCTTTCGTCCGGTCTTCTGCGAACTCGATATCATCTCGCATTTCAACAAGATCGGCCCATTCCTCGACGTCCTTCGCCTCGAGGTTCCCGGCTAGAAAGCGCAAGAGAACGCTTCGAATGTGATCGTAGGTCAGCGTGACCAGCGCAGTTGGATAGTCCCAGGGAAGCGGCGCCAAAAGCTTTTCAAGCTCTGCAACCGGCCGATCTAGCTCAACCAATGAGCGGATAATAGAACGCCGTTCTTCATCTTTCCTGCTTTCGCCTTGGCGGCGCGGGCGCTTCGGGTGGTTATCAGTCACAATCGCCACACCTCGCCCGCTCTGACCCCAGCCTGTCAGCGGCCCCATGCCAACAATATGACACTCCGAGGGGATTGTTTGAAGGTTGAATTTCAAACTGACCTACAGTTTGAATGCCACTTGGCTTTCCGACCTCTTGCCTCTATGTTGCGATCGCAGATCGCGCAATTGGGTTTGAAATGCCTCCCGATATCCCAGCTAGTGACTTGAAAAAATAAGGAAAAGCGCTTGGCGACAGCCAAGTCTGTTTTCCTAAAACTCACAAGCTATTTTTATCAGGGACAGTGCAGCCGGTCAGGT
>NZ_RZTB01000035.1:0-49679 GCF_003997735.1 Mesorhizobium sp. M7A.F.Ca.MR.148.00.0.0
TCCCGCCAGCGGTCTTGGATTCGGATTCGACCCGGCGAACGACCACGCGGTCATGAAGCGGGCGGAACTTCGACTTTGCCATTTTTTCTTCCTCGATGAGAACGGTGAGAAACAGTTCCTCCATCCGGCGGCGCCGGACATGTGGTTAGCACTCACCAAAGGCGAGTGCTAACGTGGCGCTGAAATAGGCTGGCGGCGCGCCGGAGTCAAGGCGCTCGGAGCGGCTCTTGGCGGTATGATGATGAACTTACCGGTGCCTGGCCGAACCGAGTACCAGAAGCGGGCACCGTTCGGCCAGCGGATAGCTGCCGCTCGGCACGACGCGCACCTCGCCGAACCAGTCGGCGGCCTCTTCGATCAGCGTGGCCAGCGTCGCGAAACTGTAGCTTATGACCGAGCCGGCATAGACGTCGATCGTGTTGATCGAGGTCATGCTCCACCCCGTCCTTGCGGCAAGAGCTTCGCGGTCTGGGAACAGTCTGCCGAACGTATCGCGGATCGTTGCCACCTTGATGGCGAAATCGGAGTCGTTCGTCGTGGACGCCATCGCGATCCGCCATTTGAGCGCGTGGAAATTCTCGACCCCGCCGGCCAGAACCAGAGCTTCGATGCCGCGCAGATCATCTGCCGTTTCCGGTCGTGCGAAGACGCGGATCGCTGCGCGCCTGCCAGGCTTCAGTACCCTGGCGACCTCGCCAAACAACGAACTGCGCGCCGCCTGGGAATCGACCGCCGACAGGCATCCGTCGCCGATGACGGCGTCGATGCTTGCGTGATCCACGGGCAGGTTAAGCCAGTTGCCGGCGATTGCCCTTCGCGAGCCGTCGTCGCCGGCCCATACGCCGGAAATCATGGCCGCCGACTGGTCGACCGCCAACATCGACTTGCCCAGAATTGCCAATTCCGGGGTCACCCCCAAGAGGAGGACATCGGCATTTCCGAGATCAAGTTCGCGATCGAATATAGCGACGGTTTCCGCTGTTGGCCGGAGCGGCGCTTCCAGAAGTTTCCAATGGCGGTGGTAATCGTCCCAATGATTTGTCATGCAATTTATTGGCCCCTGGACGCCTGGATTTGGATACCCGCCGGGGCTTAATAGAGGTCGTCGGACAAGCCAAGACATTTCAAGAATTTACAGACAGTCCAAGAGGTAGATAGTGGCGCGCATCGTTGTGATAACGCACGAGCATGACAGGTTCCTGGGCAGGCGCGACATCCTGCTGCGCAGGAGCAGCCCATACATGCTGTTCGACATTCTTGCGGAATTGAAAAGGCGCGGCCACTCGGTTCAGGTTCAGCAAGGCCTGTCGAAGCCGGTCAGCGCCGATATGGCGGTATTGCATGTCGATGCCACGGTGACGCCCACGGACTATGTCGACTACGCCCGGAGTTTTGCCTTCTGCCTCAACATCGGCGCCGCCGACATATCCAAGCGGCGGATCAGCGGCGCATTGGTCGACAGAACCGACAGCTGGCAAGGTCAGGTGATCGTCAAAAGCAATCTCAACAATCGGGGTATTCCGGAGACGCTCCTCAACCGGCGATCCGAGCGTGCCGGGAAACAGCAGCCGTTTCCGCGCTTGCCAGCCTTGCATCCTTATGAGGTCCATGGATCTCTCGGCGACGTTCCAGATGGCGTCTTTGATTGCGACGATCTCGTCGTGGAAAAGTTCATTCCGGAGAGAGAACCCGACGGTTTTGCTGTTCGTTTCTGGGTGTTTTGCGGAGAGCGCGAGCGCTGCACCCGCTACGTCTCCCCGAACGGCCTGGTCAAGGCATCGGAGACGATCCGGCGCGAGCCCGTCCCGGTGCCCGACGAATTGCGTGAGCGTCGGCGTGAACTCGGCTTTGACTATGGAAAATTCGATTTCGTCATGCATGAGGGCAGGGCCGTCCTCCTCGACGCAAACAAGACTCCCGGCCGTCCGCAAAATCTCGTCAAGATGTTCGCGGCCGGCGCTTCGGATCTGACACACGGCTTCGAAGGCCTCATCCATCGGGCGAAATAGGCGCGGCTGAGATCGCCGCGGACGCCCTAGAAAAACAGCCGCAGCTGCGTGTGAATGATAGACCGGTAATCCTCGATGGTCTGGCGGCTTTCCGCTTCACCCTCGGCGAGCGCCAGGCGCACCACGCCGCCGGCGAGCTGGAAGATCAGCAGGACCATGCGTTCGAACTGCTCGCGCCTCTCGGGCTCGAGCAAGGCGATGACGTGGTCGCAGAACATTTTGGCTTGGTGTCGGGTTTCGGCGATGTCGAGGTTTTTGAGCGCCTTGTCGGCCTGGATGGCGTTCTGCAGATCCTGGATGGCCGGATCGCCGGCGACACGGCTGAGATAATCATCGAGCAGCCGGTCAGCGGCCACGATCACGTCGTTCGCCTCGCGGATTTCGGCGATGATCGTCGTCAGCCGTGCCCGGCTGACCTCTGAAAACCGCTCGTAGAGCATCGCCAGGATCGCCGATTTGTTGGGAAAATAGTGGTAGACGGTGGCGATCGGCCCGCCCGCCAGCATGCCGACTTCCTTCATGGTGACGGCGTCGATACCCTTTTCCCCGATCAGCCGCATGGTCGTCGACAGGATCGCGTCGATGCGCTCGCGGCTGCGTTCCTGCTTGGGCCTGCGCCTCGGCTCGGTCGCCATTCTCTTCAATTCCGTCATGCACCGATCTTTCGCACGGCTTCCCAAATTCCGGTTGACAAGAAATATGATCAAGTATCAGTTTCTGAAATACTGACAGGTTGTCAGCTTTTTTGCCGCACGGCAAGGACGTTGGGAGGCGCCTTTGGCTTCGACAGATACCGGCCACGCAGGCAGTGGCGACTGGCTGGTCGGCAATCCGACCGGCTGGCAGCTCGCCTCAGCCCTGTGGATCGGTTCGGTCGGCCTGCTCATTCTCGGCCTTCAACCTGTGCTGCTCGGCGCCCTTTACACTGAGGGCCATGTCAGCGGTGACGAACTGGCGCTGGTCGCCACAGCCGAGATGATCGCTATTGCCATCGGTTCGGCTGTCGTGGCGATGCTGCTTTCGGCGCACCACATGCGCTGGAAAAGTGCCGTCCTTCTGCTGCTGCTGGCGCTGGTCAATGTGTGGACGGCCTATGCCGCGAGCGCCGGCACGCTGATTGCGGCCCGCGCCCTGGCCGGGCTCGCCGAGGGCGGTCTGGTCGCCATCGCCACCGAACTGATCGCCCGCTCGCGGCGCGCCGAGCGCATCGGCGGCTATTTCGTCACCATGCAGACGCTGGCGCAATGCGCGCTCGCCTTGTTGCTGGCGCTCTATGTCATCCCGGCCGCAGGATCGGCGGGCGGCTTCATCGTTCTTGCCGTCGTCTGCGTCGCGTCGCTGGTGGTCGCCTTCACCGTACCCGGTGACTATGCCGACCTGCCCAAGGAGGAGAACCTGGCCAACGTGCTGACGCTTCCCTCGACGACCGCGCTGCTGTCGGTCTTCTGCTATTTCATGTTCTTCGGCGCGGTCTGGGCCTTTCTGGAACCGCTTGGCGCACAGTATGGCATCGATGGCCGCACAGTCGGCCTGATCGTCTCGGCCAGCCTCGCCGTGCAGGTCCTGGGTGCTATGACGGCCACCGTGTTCGAGGCGCGCATCGATTATCGCCTTGCCATCGCGGCGATCGGCGTCGTCGCGCTTGTCAGCTCCCTGGTTCTCGCCAGGAGCCCTGGCCTGACGACGTTCTGGGTCGCTGCCTTGGCCATGGGCTTTATCCTGCTGTTCATCGTGCCCTACCAGATCCGTCTGGCGATCACCGCCGACGAGACGCGCACCGCCGTGCTGCTGGTGCCGGCAGCCCAGCTGTTCGGCCTGGCGATCGGGCCGATCGCGGCGTCGCTGCTCATCGATGGCAAGGATTTCCGGCCAGTTCCGGAATTCGCCGCCGCCAGCGCGGTGGCCAGCGTGGTGCTGCTCGGTCTCTTCGTCCTTGTGTCGCGGCGTCGCCGCGCCGTTGCCTGAGCGGGAGCCCATGTCGAACACTTGGAGCAACTGGTCGGGCTTTGTAAGCGCCGAGCCCAAGCTGATCGCCAGCCCCGGCGATGCCGGTGAACTCGGTGATCTCGTCCGGACCGCGCCTGGCCCGGTGCGCGTCGCCGGTGCCGGTCATTCCTTCACGCCGCTGGTGAAATCGCAGGGCACGATCCTGTCCCTGGAGAGGCTGGAAGGGCTGGTCTCGCACGACGCCGAAACACATCGGGCGCGGGTGCGGGCAGGGACCCGGCTCGGCCCGCTGATGCACATCCTGCAAGGCATTGGCCAGGGCCTGCCCAATATGGGCGACATTGACCGCCAGGCGATCGGCGGCGCGCTGGGTACCGCCACGCATGGCTCGGGACCGACGCTCGGCGCCTATCACACGCAGTTGGAGACGGTGCAGATCGTCGACGGGCTTGGCAAGGTCCGCGACTTCAAGCGGGCAGGGGATCAGGACATGATCCATGCCATCGGTGTCGCGCTCGGCGCTTTCGGCGTGCTCACCGAAGTGACGCTGAACAACATCGCGACCTACCGGTTGCGCCGCCGCAAATATGTGCTGCCGATCACTGAGATGCTGCGCGATTTCGAGGCGATGATGGCCGCGCATCGCTCGGCCGAATTCTACTACATTCCGTTCTCCGGCTATGCGCAGTTCATCGCCAGCGATTTCAGCGACGCCGCACCCACCGCACGGCCGCCGGAAGAGGACGAGGCGGGTTTGAGGACGCTGCGTCGGCTGCGCACCTCACTTGCCTGGCTGCCATCGCTGCGTGGCCGCCTGATCCGTTCGGCGGCCGCCAGATTTCCCGCCGAGGACTACGTGCAGGACTGGCTCAACGTCTATGCCAGCGACCGGCAGACCAAGTTCAACGAGATGGAATATCATTTGCCGTTCGAGGAGGGGCCGAAGGCGCTGGCCGAGATCATCGAGCTGACCGAGAAGCGCTTTCCCGAGGTCTATTTCCCGATGGAGGTGCGCTCGGTCGCGCCGGACCAGTTCTGGCTTTCGCCATTCTACAACAGGCTGACCTGCTCCATCGCCATCCACCATGATGCAGCGAACGATCCGTTGCCGTTCATGCGGGCGGCGGAGCCGATCTTCCGCAGATATGGCGGCAGGCCGCATTGGGGCAAGATGCACACCCTGAAAGCGGCGGATCTGAAAAAGCTCTATCCGCGCTGGGACGACGCCATGGCGGTGCGCCGCGACGTCGATCCGCAAAACCGATTCGTCTCGCCCTATATGGCCGGCTTGTTCGGCATCGAATGATGACCACCTATTTTTCCACCCTCTCGGATGCGCTGAAGGAAGCCGGCATCTTCCAGCCCTGCCTGCTGCTCGATCGCGACCGGCTGGACAGCAACATTGCCCTGGTGAAGGGGAGAGTGGATCCCGGCCTGGCCGTGCGGCTGGTCGACAAATCGCTCGCGTGCATGCCGCTGCTTGCGTATATCGCCAAGGCGCTTGGCAGTGAGCGCTTCATGACCTTCCACCCGCCGATCAGCGAGGCAGTGCTGAAGGCGTTCCCGGATGCCGATCTGCTCTACGGCAAGCCGATGCCGATCGGCGCGGCAAGGGCGGCGCTGGTGAAAGCCGATACCGACTGGTCGCGCGTCTGCTGGCTGGTCGACAGCGAGGAGAGACTGGCGGAATATGGCGCCCTCGCTGGCGAACTCGGCATCGGCCTGCGCATCGTTTTCGAGATCGATGTCGGGCTGCATCGCGGCGGGTTCGCCAATCCTGACGCCTTGTCGAAGGCGTTGAGCGCGTTGCCGGCCCGGCTGCATTGCGAAGGCGTCATGGCCTACGAGGCGCATGCGCCGCTCATTCCCGGCCTTTTCGGCGGACCGGCAAAGGCATTGGCAAAGGCGTCGGCGCAGGCCGCGGCGTTCGTCGCCTGTCTCGGCGCCGACCAGCGCCGCATCCTGAACATCGGTGGCAGCAAGACCGCGCTGCTCCATCATGGCGGCGCGGCCAATGAGGTGTCGATGGGCTCGGCCTTTGTGCTGCCCAGCGACTTCGATACGCCAGGCCTCGACGGCTTCCAGTCGGCGGCCTTCATCGCCACGCCGATCCTGAAAATGGTCGAGCCGATGCTGCCCGGCCCGCCGGCCGTCACCCGCCTGCTGCAGGCGCTCGGCCGGTTCCCGCGCAAGGGTTGCTACCTCTATGGCGGCAAGTGGATGGCCGAGCCGGTCTTCCCAGAAGGCATGAAGGCGAACGGGCTGCTCGGCCTGTCCTCCAACCAGCAATTCATGGGCTTGCCCGCCGACGCGACCGCAAAGCCCGGCGACTACGCGTTTCTAAGGCCGACGCAGAGCGAAGCCGTGCTGCAGCAGTTCGGGTCGATCGCGGTGTTTTCCGGCGGCCGGATCGCCGATCGCTGGCCGGCGTTGCCGATGGCCTGACCGACTACGCCTTCACCGGTATCCAGATCTCCAGCCCGCCCTTGCCGCTGCGCGGGTCGAATTCGGGGCCGTAGCGTTCGAATTCCGGCGCGTCCGCGATCTCATGCCCGGAGGCCGGCAGCCATTTGTTCCAGATCGTGTTGACCGTCCGGCGGATGGTCGAGATGTGTTCGCGGTGGGCAAAGACCGCATATTTCTGCGCCGGCACCCGCACCCGGTAGAAGTCCCTGGGCAGGTCGGAGAAGTCAGACACTTCGACGCCGGCGATGTAGTCGAAATTGCCGGCATCGTCGCCGTTGACGCAGACGCCATAGGCGACGTCGCCGGTCTCGCCCGGAATGTTGCCGATATAGGGGCCGAAGCGCTGCCACTGCATCGGGATGGCGGCGCTGGTCTCGCAGCTGTAGCGTTCGCCGAGGCCGGCGATCAGGAACGGCCGGCTGGTCTCGAAACGCGGCGGTTCGAGATTGGTGAGGAGGGACTGGTCCATCAGGATCGGCTCCACGAGGTCGAGCTTGTCGAGTGTGCCCTGCGCGCGCACCAGTTCCGGCGTGGTGCCGAACTGATCGCGGAAGGCACGGGTGAACGCCTCATGCGAGTTGTAGCCGGCGTCGAGCGCGACGGCGAGGATGTCGGGCGCCCCGCCCGCCAGCTTGCGCGCCGCCTCGGTCAGCCGGCGTGAGCGCATGTAGCCCATCACCGACCGGCCGGTGGCGGCGCCGAAGGCGCGCGTCACATGAAAACGCGACACGCCGCTGCTTTGCGCGACATCATCAAGCGAGATCGCCTCCGGCAGATGGCTTTCGACGAACCACAGCGCTTTCTCGGTCGGGTCCATTTTCTCCTCGCATTGGCCAGATCATCCTGCCGTTTCCTGGCGCAGCCAGTTTGATCGAAATTGCGCATCCCGTGCAATCTGCGCCGATGCCGGTCGCCATCCTGCCAACCGCCCCATGAGCTTTCGCTTGACAGCGACCCGCGTCATCTCTTAGGTATGTTATATTATTACATGAAGAGAGCATGCGATGCCTGTTTCCCTTAGCTGGCCCACCACTCCGTCCGAGAAATCCATTGCGAAGCGATCGGCGCAAATCTACGCTGAAGCGGTGATGGTCCCCGAGTCGAAAGGCGAGGGGTGAAAAGGGAACACGGTGAGGCCTGCTCAGGTCGAGACCGTGGCTGCCCCCGCAACTGTAAGCGGCGAGCAAAATCCGTGAATGCCACTGGCCGGCAAGGCTGGGAAGGCTGGATGGCGCAACGACCCGTGAGCCAGGAGACCTGCCATCACTGAGTTGACCGGACGGGGTGTGCCGGGAGGAAACGCGAATCCCGGTCTTGTCGGCCGGTTCGCCAGCTTCCTTCCGTCGCCAGTTTTGGAAAGTGACGGAAAGTTGGACGGCTCCATCCATCGCATCGTCGTATATACGCTTTGCCGTCCCGGCAAGCCGGCGGGCAGCAGCCGATGACCGTAGCGCTTCTCGAAGCCCGTGACCTCTGCGTCACGGCGAACGGGCGGGATCTGGTTCAGGCGGTCAGCTTCTCGGTGGCCGCCGGCGATCGCCTTGCCATCATCGGTCCCAACGGCGCCGGCAAGACGACGCTGCTGCGCATGCTGTCGGGCATGCTGCGTCCGAGCTCCGGCGAGGTGAAGCTCGGCGGGCGCCGCCTGGACAGGATTTCAGCCGCCGAACGGGCGCTGCACATTGCCGTGGTCGGCCAGACCGACCAGCCCGATCCGCGGCTGGCGGTGATCGACTATGTCGAGCTTGGCCGGGTTCCGCACGCCGGGCTGCGGCGCAGGAGCGAGGAGCGCGAGATCGTCGTCGATGCACTGCGCCGGACCGGCCTGCTGCCGCTATTTGGCCGCACCATCGGCTCGCTGTCGGGCGGCGAGCGCCAGCGCGCCCAACTTGCGCGCGCCATCGCCCAGCAGCCAAAAATCCTGTTCCTCGACGAGCCGACCAACCATCTCGACCCGCGCGCCCGCGGCGAACTGCTCGACCTCGTGGCAGGCTTCGAGATGACGGTGATCGCGGTGCTGCACGATCTGGCGCTGGTGGCACCGTTCGCCACCAGGGTGGCGGTGATGAACCATGCCCGTCTGCAAGCGCTCGCCGCACCGCGCGAAGCCCTGACCCAAAAGCTGATCCGCGAGATTTTCGGCATCGATGTGCTGCGTCTGCGCCATCCGACCGAAGATCGCGAACTGACGGTGTTCGATGTGCCGAACCGTGCCGCGCCGCCGACGTGATTGAAGCCATTTCGTAGTCGACCCAATCCCATCCACAAGGAGCAAACCCGTGAAACGCCTGGCCCTTTCGCTTGTCCTCTCGCTGCTGGCCTCGACAGCCCTGGCCTTCCCGGTCACGGTCGACAGCTGCGGCAAGCCGCTGACCTTCGATGCGCCGCCGAAGCGCGCCGTCATCCAGGATCTCAACATGGCCGAGATGGCTTTCGCGCTGAAACTGCAGCCGTCGATCGTCGGCCTGACCGGCATCACCGGATGGTACAAGGTGGGTCCCGAATTCAAGGCCGAGCAGGGTTCGATCCCGGAACTGGCGCCGAAATATCCGACGCTCGAAAACCTCGTCGCGGTCGAGCCGGATTTCTTCTTCGCCGGCTGGTATTATGGCATGAAGCCGGGCGGCGAGGTGACACCCGATACGCTTGCCCCGCACGGCATCAAGACGCTGGAGCTGACGGAAAGCTGCGTCCATCTCGACAAGAGCCGTTCAGCCGCCTCGATGGACCTGCTCTATGGCGACGTCGAAAAGCTGGGCAAGATCTTCGGCAAGGAGGCCGAGGCGGAGAAGCTTGTTGCCGGCTGGAAGACGCGGCTCGCCGACATCACCGCCAAGGTCGGCAACGGCAAGGCAACGCGAGTGTTTCTCTATGATTCCGGCGAGGACAAGCCCTTCACCGCAGGCAAGTTCGCCATCCCCAGCGCCATGATATCAGCCGCCGGCGGCGACAACATCATGGCCGACATGGACACCAGCTGGGGCAACACGGACTGGGAAACGGTGGCGTCGCGCAATCCGCAATTCCTCATCCTGCTCGATTACCAGGATGGCGGCGGCTACAAGAAGCTGCTCGATTTCCTGAAGGTCCATCCGGCCATGAAAGAGACGGACGCGGTCAAGAACGAGCGCTTCGTCGCCCTGCGCTATGCCGAACTGACACCCGGACCCGCCAATATCGAAGCGATCGACAAAATCGCCAAGGCCATGCATCCGGAAGCGTTTTGATGCCTGTCGCCCAAAAGTGCGCAGCGGTTTTGGGGCAACGACATGCATGAGCAAAAGATCCTGGAAGTGCGTCGCACGCGTCCTGACAGACACGACGCATTTCCAGGTTTGCGCCATCCGGCATTCGCACTGGCCATGCTGGTGGGAGCGGCGGCGATCGCTGCTCTCGCATTGCTGTCGATCGCCTATGGCTCGACGCTGATCCCGCTGACCGACGTTGTTGCAGCACTTGGCCGCGCAATCGGCTTCAGTGGGCACGACGTGTCCGGGCCGGTCGGCAAGATCGTCGTCGATCTGCGGCTGCCGCGCACGGTCCTGGCCATCTGCGTCGGGGCCGGTCTCGGCGTCGTCGGTGCGCTGCTGCAGACGGTGACCCGCAACGACCTTGCCGACCCGTTCCTGTTCGGCCTGTCGTCGGGCGCCGCCGCGGGTGCGGTTTCCGTCATCACCGTCTTCGGAGACAGTTTCGGCATCTGGACATTGCCGGTCGCGGCCTTCACCGGCGGCATATTGGCTGCCGGTGTCGTCCTGCTGCTGGTTGCGCGGGTGAGGGGGCAAGGCCCGGAGCGGCTGATCCTTGCCGGCCTTGCCGTGTCCTTCATGTTCACCGCCTTGACCAATTATCTTGTCTTTGCCGGCGACCAGCGCGCCGCGCACTCCGTGCTGTTCTGGACCATGGGTGGGCTCGGCCTGGCGCGCTGGGACAATATCTGGCTCGGCGCCTTGGGTGCGGGCACTATCCTGGCTTACGCGCTGTGGAACCACCGCCGGCTCGATGCTTTCCTGGCCGGCGAAAACGCCGCCGAAAGCCTGGGCGTGCCGGTGGCGCGGATGCGAAGGATGACCTTTCTCGTCGCCGCCTTCTCGACGGCGATCCTGGTCTCGGTCGCCGGCGTCATCGGCTTCGTCGGGCTGATGATCCCGCATCTGTCGCGGCCGCTGGCGGGCCCCTTGCACCTGCGCCTGGTTGCCAGCTGCGCCGTGTTCGGCGCGGTGCTGTTGCTGGCCAGCGACCTTCTGGCTCGAACGCTGCTGCCGCCGCAGGAACTGCCGATCGGCATCATCACCAGCTCGGTCGGCGCGTTCTTCGTCGTCACCATGCTGATCCGCAACCGGCTTTGAGTGCGGCCTCGGCCGGGGCCAGCGCCGCTATTACTCTCCCGAAATGCCCAGTTGCACCTGTTGCTTTGGGCGCTTCGACTGGAACAGGGCAAGCAAAAAAACGCCGGCCTGAACCACGACGATCGTCGGGCCCGTGGCTGCGTCGATGTGATAGCTGAGGATCGTTCCCACGACGCTCGACCCGATGGCGGCCGCGGCAGCAATGGCGAGCATACGCTCAAAGCTCTTCGTCAAAAGAAAACCGATCGCTCCCGGCGCGATCAGCATGGCGATGACAAGGATGATCCCGACAGCCTTCAGCGAGGCCACGATGGTCAACGCGAGCAGCGTCAACAGCCCGAAATGCAGCAGATTGACGGGCAGGCCGATCGCGCGCGCATGGGCCGGATCGAAACAATAGAGCAGCAGATCCTTGCGTTTTGCCAGAACGATGAGGATCGCCGGCACGACGATGATCGCCGCCTCGATCACGTCGCGCCACTGGACGCCGAGCATGTTGCCGAACAGGATATGATTGAGATGCTGGTCGGTCTCGACCTTGACGAACAGAACCAGGCCAAACGCGAACATGCCTGAGAAGACGATGCCCATGACTGCGTCCTCCTTGATCCGGCTGTGCTGCTTGAGGTAGCCCGTCGCCAGCGCGCAGCCAAGCCCTGCCACGAATGCGCCGAAGGCAAGCGGGATCCCGGCGATATAGGCGAGCACAATACCCGGAAGCACGGCATGCGAAACGGCGTCGCCCATCAGCGACCAGCCCTTCAGGACGAGATAGCAGGACAACACCGCGCAGATGGCGCCGACCAGAATGGCGACGGTGAGACCGCGACGCATGAACTCATGGCTGAGCGGTTCGGCGATCCAGGACCAGATTGTCATCATGACGCGACCTGGGATGCGGCACGTGCCGCCCGGCGCGCGGCGAGACGGCCATGTTTGGGTGCGAAGACGAAGGCAGTCAGAAAGACCACGGTCTGCAGCACCACGATCAGTCCGCCAGTCGCGCCATCGAGAAAGAAGCTGAGATAGGCGCCGACCGCGCTCGTCGCCGCGCCGATCGCCATCGCGAGCAGGATCATGACGCCGAACCGATCGGTAAGCAGATAGGCGGTGGCACCAGGCGTTACCACCATCGCGATCACGAGGATCGCGCCGACGGTCTGGAGCGCGGCGACGATGCAGGCGCTGAGCAGCACGAAGAACAGGACCCGCAACCGCCACGGATTCAGGCCGACGCCGCGCGCATGGTTCTCATCGAAGAACACCAGCATCATATCCTTCCATCGAAGCCCCAATACAGCCAGCGAAACCGCTGCGATGAGGATGACCTGGGTTACATCCTCGTCGGAGATTGCGAGGATGTTGCCGAGTACGATGGACTGGATGTTTACGGAGGTCGGACTGATCGACGCAATCAGCAGTCCGCCAGCGAACAGCGTTGTAAAGACAAGGCCGATCACGGCGTCCTCGCGAAGTTGCGTCACGCGCCGCACCAAGGTGATGCCGAGTGCGGCGATGAGGCCGGAGGCGAATGCGCCGGCGGCATAGGGAAGGGCCAGCATGTAGGCGGCCGCAACGCCCGGCACCACCGAGTGGGCAAGCGCGTCGCCCATCAGGGCCCAGCCCTTGAGTATGAGATAGCAGGACAGGAACGCGCAGACCATGCCGACCAGGGCGCTGACCCAGATGGCCTTGGCCATGTAGTTGTAGGTGAAGGGTTCCAGCAGGATGTCAATCACGGGGCTGGCGATCCGCTGTCGGGCTTCATCATCTTCTCTTGATCGCGCTCGCCGTAAAGCACCAGAGGGCGCTCGTCATCGGTCAGCACGGTCAGGTGGCGAGCGTCGGGGTCGTCGTGAAGATCGGCGCCGCCGAGGCGTAGATGCCTCAGCACGCCGCCAAAAGCTTTCGCAAGATTGGCTTGCGTAAACGTTGTCTCTGTCGGTCCGAAGGCCAGCACCGTCTTGTTGAAGATGACGACATGGTCGCAGAAATTGACGATGCTGCCGAGATTGTGCGTCGACACCAACATCAGCTTGCCGTCGTCGCGCATCGACCGAAGGAGATCGATGATCGCTGCTTCGGTCTGCACGTCGACGCCGGTGAACGGCTCGTCGAGCAGGATGATTTCGCCGCCCTGCGCCAGAGCGCGCGCCAGGAACACACGCTTCTTCTGGCCGCCGCTCAGTTCGCCGATCTGGCGCTTGCGAAAATCGGTCATGCCGACCCGTTCCAGCGCCGCGTCGACCGCCATGCGATCGGCTCTGCCTGGGATACGCAGAAAATTCATGTGGCCATAGCGGCCCATCATGACGACATCTTCCACCAGCACCGGAAAGTTCCAGTCGACATCCTCGCTCTGCGGCACATACGCTACCAGGCCGCGCTTCAGCGCTGCGTGGACCGGCAATCCGGCGATAAGCACTGTTCCGGTCGACGGCGTCAGGAAGCCCATCAGCGCCTTGAACAGCGTCGATTTGCCGGAGCCGTTGACGCCGACCAGCGCGCATATGGTGGAGGCGCCGAGTCTGAAAGAGGCGGAGTGTACGGCCGTGACCCCGCTTGAATAGCTGACGGTGACGTCGTCCACGTCGATGGAGGCAACGACCCGGCCGCTACCGGTCGATGTTCGATCAGGGCTGCCCTGGACGCTGTCCGGAGCGAGCGCGGTGCGAACCCCGGTCACCCGCCGAACCCCTGGACGATAGTCTCGACGGTGGTTTCGAGAAGCTTCAGATAGGTCGGAACCGGGCCGTCTTCCTCGCTCAGCGAATCGACGTAGAGAACGCCTCCATAGGTGGCTCCGGTTTCTCGCGCGACTTGCTTGGCCGCCTTGTCCGAAATGGTGCTTTCGCTGAACACCACCGGAATCTTGTTCTCGCGCACCAGGTCGATGAGCTTGCGCGCCTGTTGCGGAGTGCCTTGCTGGTCGGCGTTGATCGGCCACAGATAGGCTTCGCGCAGATCGAAGTCGCGTGCCAGGTAGCTGAAAGCGCCTTCGCTTGTAACCAGCCAGCGTTGGTCCGTGGGGATCGCCGACAGGCGCTTGCGCATGGGCTCGTCGATTGCCTTGATCTTTTCCGAATAGGCGGCGGCATTGGCGGCATAGACCTGGGCGTTTGCCGGATCCGCCTTGGACAGCGCCTTGCGGATGTTCTCGACGTAGATGAGGGCGTTCTTCGGCGACATCCACGCATGCGGATTGGGCTTGCCTTCGTAGGGCCCCTCCTTGATCCCCATCGGCTCGACACCGTCCGTGACGACGGCGCTCGGCACGTTCTTCACGTTGTCGAAGAATTTCTCGAACCAGCGTTCGAGGTTCATGCCGTTCCAGAGCACGAGGTCGGCCGATTGCGCCTTCACCACGTCGAGCGGCGTCGGCTGATAGTCGTGGATTTCGGCGCCGGGCTTGGTCACCGACTCTACGATTGCCGCGGTCCCGGCTACGTTTTGCGCGATATCCTGGATGATCGTGAACGTCGTCACGACGCGCAGAACCTTCCCTGCCGCAGGCTGGGTCTCCTGTGCCATGACCGGAACGAGGCTCGCCATCGTCGCAAAACCGATGGCCACAAGGCCGCCAAGCGCCCGCAGCATCGTCCTGCGGGTTGGGGAAGCAGAAACAGTCATCGGATGCCTTTCGACTGGAGTTGATCGTCGCCCATGCGCCGCTCACGTCATGCTAATGCGTTTGATTTGCATCTAATATTGCAGTTGCAACTGATTTGCAAGTAGCTAATTGCAGTCGCGTGGCAACGCGGCTAAGTATGGCGGATGAAAGCGGATAACGACCTTTTCGAGCGATTCCGGAGCAATTTGAAAGCCGCCGGTGTCCGGATGACCGAACAACGCAAGGTAATCTTGCGGCTGCTGGCGGATGCGCACGACCATCCGGACGCGAACGAATTGTATTCTCGTGCCCACCAGATCGACGGCAGCATTTCCTTGTCGACCGTCTACCGGACGTTGCGGCTCCTGGAGGAGAAAGGCGCCATCCAGCGTCATGCCTTCGACGAGGGCCGCGCCCGGTTCGAAAACGCGGACCGTGAACATCACGACCATCTCATCGACCTCGACACCGGTCAGGTGATCGAGTTCCGTTCCGACAAAATCGAGAAACTGCAGGCCGAGATAGCGTCGGAGCTTGGCTTCGAAATCGTCCGCCATAAGCTGGAACTGTATGTCAGGAAACGCGCCAAATAGCGTGGTTCTGGTCGTCACTATGCTGATCCGGGTCTGATCGCGGCGGGCAAGAGGCCGCCGGCTCAGACCGTCCAGAAATAGCGCACAATGTGAAAGAAGACAGGCGCGGCGAAGACCAGGCTTGTCGGTGCGGTCCATCATGCCGCCATGGCCTTCGATCAGATGGCCCCAGTCCTTGACGCCCTGGTCGCGCTTGATGGCCGAGGCGACCAACTCGCCAAGAAATCCCATCGAGTAGGCGACGAAGGCCACGGCCGCCGCCTGCAGCGGCGAGAAGGGCGTGCCGATCAGGCCTTCCCAGGTTTTCGACGGCGAGACGTTCGGCGAAAAACGGTGTTTTCCAAAGAGCTTGCCGAAGATGCCGAACATGCCGCATTTGTGCACCAACGCTCGGGCAGGGCTAAAAACTTTAGGCTTGAAATAAATTTGGTCTGGTGCAATTCTCAATCGTCAGTCGAGAGCGTGGGAGGTCTCGCTGTGCCAAATGCCGGTCGCATATCGATCGCGCCGGGTGCTGCCGCATATGCCGGATGACCAGCCCGGCGTCGGCGCAAAGCTCCCCGCAAGTTGCGTATTCAAACACACGCACGGCGATAAGACCGTGGCAACGAGCATCTAGGGGACAGCCGCAGAATGCTTGGACCGTCAGCGCATATCGACACGTTCACGCGCGACAACCTTACGCCCGAGGAACAGTGGCCGAACTTCCTGCTCTATGGCTTCGACTACCCCGAATACCTTAATGCCGGTGTCGAACTGACCGACGTCTGGTCGAAAAGGGTCTGGGTGACCACACCGCGCCGATCGGCAATGGCCGGGCGCTGGCGCTTCAATCATGTCACCACAGTCGAACGCATCATCGGCATGAAACGCAGCACCGGCGGCACGTCGGGCGCTTCGTGTCTGAAGAGATGCTGGAGGTTGAACTGTTCACTGAACTCTGGAAAGTTCGCACCCGGCTCTAAAGCTATTTTATCTATATTGAAAACACTGGGAAGGAGAGAAAAATGAAGAATATCCTGGCATCCAGCATGTTCGCTTTGTCGCTGGCCACATCTGGCCTTGCCTATGCCGAACCCGTCAAGATCGGCGTCATCACCACGCTTTCGGGCGGCGGTGCGGGTCTCGGGGTCGACATGCGCGATGCCTTTACGCTGGCGATGAAACAGTCCGGCAACAAGGATGTCGAGCTGGTCATCGAAGACGATGCCCAGAAGCCCGAGATCGCGGTGCAGCTCGCCGAAAAGATGATCCAGAGCGACAAGGTCGACCTGCTCACCGGCATCATCTGGTCGAACCTGGCGATGGCGGTGGTGCCCAACGCGGTGGCGCAGGACGTCATCTATCTGTCGCCCAATGCCGGCCCGTCGGCGCTTGCCGGCGCTAAGTGCAACAAGAACTATTTCAACGTCGCCTACCAGAACGACAATTTCCATGAGGCGATGGGTCAGTACGCCAACAAGGACTACAAGAAGACCTTCATCCTCGCGCCCAACTACCCGGCTGGCAAGGATTCGCTGACCGGCTTCAAGCGCTACTACAAGGGCGAGCTGGCAGGCGAGGCCTACACCCAGATCGGCCAGGCCGACTACGCCGCCGAGATCGCCCAGATCCGCGATTCCGGTGCCGACTCGGTGTTCTTCTTCCTGCCTGGCGGCATGGGCATTTCCTTCATGAAGCAGTACGCCCAGTCGGGCGTGAACATCCCGGTTATGGGTCCTGGCTTCTCCTTCGACCAGGACATTTTGCCCGCGGTTGGCGACGCAGCCCTTGGCGTCAAGAACTCGGCGAGCTGGTCCAGGGACCTCGACAACGAAGCCAACAAGCAGTTCGTCGAGGCCTTCAAGGCCGAATACAATCGCCTGCCCTCAATCTACGCCGCCCAGAGCTGGGATACGGCGAACCTGATCCTGTCTGCGCTGTCCAAGGCCAGTGTTAAGGACAAGGACGCGTTCCGCGCGGCCCTCAAGGCAGCCGATTTCAAGTCGGTGCGCGGCGAGTTCACCTTCAACACCAACAATCATCCGGTCCAGAACATCTACGTCCGTGAGGTGGTAAAGGAAGGCGATGTCTTGACCAACAAGATCATCGCCACCGCCTTCGAACACCACAAGGATGCCTATGCCGACCAGTGCAAGATGTAGCCCAAGGCTGCATCCGCTTTGCTAAAGTGCCGGCCTCGTCATCGACGGGGCCGGGGCCGCGGCGAGGCCGCACCGCCGTATCTTGCAGCGGCTTGCTTCGGCATTCCCCGCCTTGAACCACAGCCCGGATCGTTCATTTGTCCATCGCCCTTCTGATCGAACAACTTCTCAACGGGCTGCAGCTCGGAGTGATGCTGTTCCTCATGGCCGCCGGCCTGACGCTGATCTTCGGAGTCATGGGCCTGATCAACCTCGCCCATGGCTCGCTCTACATGGTCGGCGCCTTTGCCTGTGCCACGGTCGCCGCCGCCACTGGTTCGTTCTGGATCGGTCTGGTGGCGAGCCTGATCGCTGCGGCAGCCGCCGGTGCGGTCATGGAGATCGTTGTCATCCGCAGGCTTTATGAGCGCGACCATCTTGACCAGGTGCTGGCGACGTTTGCGCTGATCCTGATCTTTTCGGAAGGCACGCGCTGGCTGTCTGGCTCGTTTCCGCTTTATCTCGACATCCCACCGCTGCTGCAAGGCGCGGTGCCCCTGCCCGGCGGTGGCCAGTACCAGCTCTACCGCCTCGCCATTATCGGCGTCGGCATCGCCGTTGCTGTGGGGCTCTATCTGCTGATCTCACGCACCCGTCTCGGCATGCGCATCCGCGCCGGCGAATCCGACCGCGAGATGATCGCAGCCCTCGGCGTCGACATCCGCACGCTCTACACTGTTGTCTTCGCGCTAGGTGCTGCCCTTGCCGGCCTTGCCGGCGCGCTGGTCGGTGCGCTGCAATCGGTGCAGGTCGGCATGGGCGAGCCAGCACTCATCCTCGCCTTCGTGGTCATCGTCATCGGCGGCATCGGCTCGATCAAGGGTGCGCTGTTCGGTGCCATCCTCGTCGGCCTCGTCGACACGATGGGCCGCTTCCTCCTGCCCAAGGCGCTGGCGTTGATGATGCCGACGGCACAGGCCGGGCTGATCGGTGCCTCACTCGCCTCCATGCTGATCTACATCGTCATGGCCCTGATCCTCGCTTTCAGGCCAAGCGGCCTGTTTGCGGCGCAGTCGTAAGGGCCGCCATGAGCCGCGAAACCATCGTCAATATACTGCTGGCACTTCTGCTGCTAGCGATCCCGTTCAGTGCGTCTGCCATGGGCGAGCAATTCTACGTCACGCTTGCCACGCGCATTACGATCCTTGCGCTCGCTGCTGTCGGGCTCAACATCGCGCTTGGTCTTGGCGGGCTGGTATCCTTTGGCCACGCCGCCTTCTTCGGCCTTGGCGGCTATGCCGCCGGCATCCTGGCGACCCATGCCTTCAACGCCGAACCGCTGTTGTTTGGCCTGCAAGGCACGACCTCGATGCCGGTCATCTGGTCGGTGGCGATCCTGGTTTGCGGCCTTGTCGCCTTGCCGATCGGCGCGATCAGCCTGCGCACGACGGGCGTCTATTTCATCATGATCACGCTCGCTTTCGCGCAGATGATCTACTACTTCGCCATCTCCTGGCCGGCCTATGGCGGCGAGGACGGGCTGTCGATCTATGTCCGCAATGGCTTTCCCGGTATGAACACGGCGCAGTCCCTGACCTATTTCCTGATCTGCTATGTCGTGCTGATGGCAGCACTTGGCCTGTTCTGGCTGCTGCGCGGATCGCGCTTCGGTGCCGCATTGCAGGCGGCACGGCAGAACGCGACCAGGCTGTCCGCCGTCGGCATCGCACCCTTCAACATCAGGCTCGTTGCCTTCGCCATCTCTGCCATGGTCACAGGCCTCGCCGGCGCGCTGTTTGCCGATCTCAACCGCTTCGTCAGCCCCTCGATGCTGTCCTGGCACATGTCGGGCGAGCTGATCGTGCTCATCATCCTTGGCGGCAAGGGTCGGCTGTTCGGTCCGGTTGCGGGCGCGATGCTTTACGTGCTGTTCGAATTCGCGCTTGGCGGCTTCACCGAACGCTGGCAGTTCTTCCTTGGCCTGATCCTGCTCGGCGTCGTTTTGTTCGCGCGCGGCGGGCTGCTTGGCCTTTTGGCTGGAGAGGCGCGTCATGGCTGAGCTGGTCCTCGAAATACGCGATCTCAAAAAGACTTTCGGCGCGCTGAAGGCCACCGACGGCGTCAGCCTCGATCTCAAGCCGGGCGAAATCCACGCGCTGATCGGCACCAATGGAGCCGGCAAAAGCACGCTGATCCACCAGATCTCGGGCTCGCTCCGGCCAGACAGCGGCAGTATCCGCTTTCTCGGCCAGGATATGGCCGGGCTCGACATGGCGGCCCGCGGGCGGCTTGGGCTCGGCCGCAGCTTCCAGATCTCATCACTCGCGCAGGAGTTTTCCGCGCTGCGCAATGTGATGCTGGCGGTGCAGGCACGCCAGGGAACGAGCTTCCGCTTCTTACGCCCCGTGATGAGCGACAAGAGCCTGACAGAACCGGCGATGGCGATGCTGGAGCGCGTCGGCCTTGCCGGGCGCGCCTACGTGCCAGCCGCTGAGCTGTCGCATGGCGAACGCCGTCAACTCGAAATCGCCATTGCGTTGGCCCTTGGATCGAAGGCCTTTTTGTTCGACGAGCCGATGGCCGGCATGGGGCCAGACGGATCGAAAGCGTTGACGAAATTCCTCGACGGCCTGCGCCACGAAGCGCCGATCCTGCTCGTCGAGCACGACATGGATGCCGTCTTCGCGCTTGCCGACCGTATCTCGGTCCTCGTCTATGGCCGCGTCATCGCCACCGGCACGGTGGACGAGATCCGCAACGATCCCGAAGTGCGCCGGGCCTATCTCGGAGAAGCTGCGTGAGCCTGCTGGAACTCAACGGCGTCGAAACCTTCTACGGCGCATCGCAGGCGCTGTTCGGCGTCTCGCTCGACGTCAGGGCGGGTGAGGTCGTGGCGCTCATGGGCCGCAACGGCATGGGCAAGACGACGACGATCAATTCCATTCTCGGCCTCGCGAAACCGCGCTCAGGCTCGATCAGCTTTGGCGGCCGCCAAGTCGCCGGCATGCGCCCGCACCGCATCGCGCGCCTTGGCCTGGGTCTGGTGCCGGAGGGAAGGCGCTGCTTTCCCAATCTGACCGTACTGGAGAACCTGCTGGCCGCAGCACGCGGCAGCGCGTGGACATTGGAAAAAGTTGTCGAGCTGTTTCCGCGTCTCGGCGAACGCCGCGACCAATATGCCGGTACACTGTCGGGCGGCGAGCAGCAGATGGTAGCCATCGGCCGCGCGTTGATGACCAATCCGAGCCTGCTCATTCTGGACGAGGCGACCGAGGGTCTGGCACCTGTGATCCGCCAGGACATCTGGGCAGCAATCCGCAAGCTCAAGTCGAGCGGACAGTCGATCCTTATCGTCGACAAGACGCTTGCCGAGCTTCTACCTGTGGCCGACCGCTGCTTCGTTCTGGAAAAGGGCATGACCGTCTTCGAAGGCAGGCCCGAGGCGCTGACGCCAGAAATTCAGGACCGCTATCTCGGCGTATGAAAAAAGGGTGTCAAACGGCTTCCAAACTAACCCGGCGCGGTGCTGTTGCTGGCCAGCGATCTTCTGGCCCGAACGCTGCTGCTGCCGCAGGAGCTGCCGATCGGCATCATCACCAGCTCCGTCGGCGCGTTCTTCGTCGTCACCATGCTGATCCAAAACCGGCTCTGAGCGCGCCAATGAACCGCTCTTGCAACAGGCCGCCGGCTCAGACCGTCCAGAAATAGCGCACGATGTGGAAGAACACCGGGGCGGCGAAGACCAGGCTGTCGGTGCGGTCCATCATGCCGCCATGGCCTTCGATCAGATGGCCCCAGTCCTTGACGCCCTGATCGCGCTTGATGGCCGAGGCGACCAGCCCGCCGAGAAATCCCATCGAGCAGGCGACGAAGGCCACGGCTGCTGCCTGCAGCGGCGAGAAGGGTGTCACGAACGATAGCAGCGCGCCGAGCAGGCTCGCCGACACCAGTCCGCCGATCAGCCCTTCCCAGGTTTTCGACGGCGAGACGTTCGGCGAAAAACGGTGTTTTCCAAACAGCTTGCCGAAGATGTATTGCAGCACGTCGCTGCCTTGCACGACGATGATCAGGAACGCGATCAGCAGCAGGGTGCGGCCTTCGAAGCCCGGCACCTCGAGTGTCAGCAGGGCAGGGACATGGCTGACGCAATAGACCGAGATCATCACCGCCCATTGCTGCGCGGCGATCCGCTCGAGGAAGCGTTCGGTGTCGCCATGCAGCGCCGTGATGGCCGGCATCAGCAGGAAGCAATAGACCGGAATGAAGATGACGAAGAGCCCGTACCAGGCGGTCCACACCAGCCAATATTGAAACGGTATGATGATGCCGAACATGCCAAGCAGCACCCAATGGTCGCTGCGGCGGGTGTGCGTCAGCGTCACGAATTCGCGCAGCGCGGCGAAGGAGATCAGAGCGAACAGGATGGTCATCCCGTAACGCCCGAAGAAGAAGGCGACCGTCATCAGCGCCACCATCACCCACCAGGCGTTGATGCGCTGGGTGAGGTTGACCAGCGTCGAACTGAGCGGCTTCGGCGCTCGCGCCGAAAGTATGGTGGCGACGATGCTGGCGGTGGTCAAAACCGCCAGCAGGCCGATGATCAGGATGGAGATTTCGTGGCGCATCAATCGTCTCGCTCGGGACGCGGGTTGAGCGCCAGAAGCGCGGCGTGGGCGCGTTCGAGGAAGGCGCGGCGTTCTTCGCCCGGACCGATCGCCACCGGCGCGCCGAAGACGACGCGGCACAGCAGCGGCACCGGCAGGAACTGGCCCTTGGGCAGCACGCGCGACATGTTCTCGATCCAGCACGGGATCAGCTCGACCTGAGGCCGCGCCGTCGACAGATTGTAGAGCCCGGAGCGGAATGCCAGCAGCGGCTCTTCGGTCATGTTGCGTGTGCCTTCGGGAAACAGGATCAGCGAGTGGCCCTGGTCGAGAACCGACAGCATGATCTCGATCGGGTTTTCCTCAGGTCTCGTCCACTGCCGGTTGATGAGCACCGACGACAGCATGTCCTGCGCGATGAAGCGGCGCAGCCGCGACTTCCCCCAATATTCGCCTGCGGCAACAGCATGGGTGATCGCGCGCTCGCTTTCGCTGAGACAGGCCGACAGCAGGATAAAGTCGCCATGGCTGGTGTGGTTGGCGAAATAGATGCGCTGGCGGTCGGAGGGCAGGCTGCCGTTCCAGATCGGACGCACGCCCGTCACCATCCGGGCCAGCGCCGAGAGGCCGACGGAGGTTACCGTCTGCAGCAAGGTGAAGGTCTTGAGCGAAAGCCTGTTCATCGCGGCGCCCAAAACCCTGACGCCAGAAGTGCTGCGGCAAACAGAGCCAGGGCGGCGCGCTGCTTGAACAGTAGGCGACGCGTGCCAGCAATGCGGTCATCGAGCGAGCGTGTCGCGGGCGGGGCCGTTTTCAGGCGCATGCGCGCCAGCATGTCGTCCACCGCGGCACCGCCGGAAGCTTCGTCATCATGGCCAGCCATGACCCGGAACAACAGGGCGTCGAATGCCAGCAATGCCGACAGCGCCAGAACGGCGACAGCGCTCGCGGCTGTGATCGACAGCGCAACGGCCGCCGGCAAAGTCTCGAAGCCGCCGCGCGTCGAGGCAGCCAGCGGCGCAAGGATATTTGCCGCCACCACGATTGCGGCCGGCCACGCTGCCTGCCGCATCAGCATGCCGGCGAAGCGGTCGGTGCGGTCCTGGTAGGCATTGCCGGTCATGACGCCGCGCGCTCTATGGCCTCGGCAAGATGAACCGGCCGGCCGAGGGCCGCGAGCATTTCGCGGGCAAGCGCCGGCGTCTTGGCCCTGCCGGTCGCCACCAGCCATTCGGCGACGACGCCGGCGCTGCGCTGGAAGCCGAGCGCGCAGCACACCAGCACGGTGCCGTCGCGGCGCGCACTCTCCAGCGCGCCGGCTGCCTGTTGCCGTATCGCCACTGGCGGCGGCAACAGGTCGACCATCGGAAAGCTGATCCAGCGGCAATCGGCTGCCGCAGGCCTCTTAAGTTCGGCGGCGAGATCGATGACCGTGCCGAAGCTGCTGGCCTCGCGTGCCGTGGGAAAGCGCCCGAGAAAGACGCCGTCGGCAATCGCCACCTGGGGAGCAAGTTTGCGCGTCCAGGCCCATATGTTGGCCCTGGCGCCGAGACGGTAAGGCAAGAGCAGGACACGGCTTGCGAGCGTGATGCTGCCATCGGCGGATTTCTGGAACACTTTTTCGCCTGCTCCTGCATAGGCGAAGGCGACGATGGCCAGCGCCAGCGCCGGCCAAAGCAGGAAGAGCGCGACGGCGCAGAACAAGGCGCCGAGCGCTGCACCGGCCAGCGCGAGGACCGCGCCCAGCGCGTAGAACCGCGCCAGCCGCCGCGCTTTCACATCGCTGGTCAGCCGGAAGCCTGAAAACGGCAACGCGCCGCTGCGCGGAAACAGCCACAGCGCAAAGAACCCGAGCAGCGCGCCGGTCGGAATGTCGATGAAGTGATGCTGCCAGGTCGTCAGCACCGAGGCACCGATCAGGAAGCTCCAGCCATGCCAGAGCGGCAGGAGCAACCCGCGGAGCCGGTGGCGCCAATGATCCCAGATGATCACCAAAAGGGCGATGTGCAGCGAGGGCGCCTGGTTGAACGGCTTGTCGAAACCGCCGAGCACGGCAAACAGGAAGCCCGGCAGGCCGGTCGTCGCCGGTCGCACGAATGTCGCGGTCAGCGGGAACAGGATGAAGCAGATAACGGCGACGACCTGCGCGGTGAGATAGCGCCCGGCCAGGCGGTCGACGCCTTGCTTGTCGTTGTTGAGCAGCAGCGACAGGCCATAGAACAGATTGATCGACCAATAGGGCACGATGGTCCAGGCGACGAACGGAATGCTGTGTTCCCACGAGAACACGATGCTGCCGACCTCGTCGCGCCGCGAGGCCAGCCAGTTGGCGAAGCCGTAGCTGAGGTAGAAGAACGGCGCCAGGAAGGCCAGCCAGAGCGCGGCCCTGACGACCACCCGTCCATAAGGCTCGGTGCGCGCGATGGGTGCAAGCGACGAGGCCATGCTGCTCAGCGGCGCCGTGCGACCGAGACGGTGAAGATGCCCCATTGGTCGATGCGCTGGTCGAGCTTTTCGAAACCGGCGGCTTCGACGAGCTGGTCCATCTCACCCTGCGTGCGCCGCCGCATCACCCAGGCCTCGCCGCCGCGATGCGAAGTCAGGCTGCGGGCGATCATCTCGAGCTGCGGATGCCAAGGCTGGTTGGTGTAGAGCAACAGGCTTCCCGGCTGCATGGCGCTGGCCAATCCACCGAGCGAGCGGGCTATCATCGCATTGTCGGAGAACAACTCGTAAAGGCCGGAAACGATGGCAAGATCCGGAGCCGGATCGATCGATGCGAGCATGTCGGCATCGAAGGCGTCGGCGCGCTGGAACGAGACATCAGCCGGCAATTGCCGCTCGGCGATCAGCTTGCGGCCAAGCTGGACGTTGAGGTCGGAATAATCCTGCAGGCGAACGCTCGCCGGCTGATCGGGGCTCTTCACGATGGCATCGAGAACATAGCGGCCATGGCCGGCCGCGATGTCGAGAATGTGCGCCGGCCGGCCAGCGGCCTTGAGCGTCGCCAGGCAAGAGCCGATGAGCTCTTCGAGATGCAGCTTGCGCTGGCGGATGCCGCGCCAGCCAATGGCCTCCAGGAAAATGCGGTCGACGACGCGGCCAAGAGGCGTAAGCCCACGCGCATTGTTCTCGTAGACGTAGTCCAGCGTCGAGCCGGAATCGAAGCCGGTGGTCACGCCGGCCTTCATACCTTGCGAGACCCAGGCGCCCGTGCGAATGGAGGCACGGCTGAATGCCCAATAGAGGCCCTTTGGCGACATCAGAGCGAGCGGCGAGGCAAGCCTATCGGCCTCGTCGCGGGTGTAGCCGGCAATGTCCGCCTGCTTAAGGTCGACCGGCGCATCGGGTGCCTCGAACTGCCTGGCCAGGAATGGCCGGATCAGGTCGAGGGCCTTTGCCCGGTCGCGCTCGCCCAGCGTGTCGTGGAAGAAACCAGGCAACACATGGCGTTCCTTGGTGCGGCTGCCGAGATTGACGAAGAACTCGTGCTGCGGGCCGTGGCGCACCACCCAGTCGCTGCCCGAAAGCAGAAGCTGGGTCGGCACGGTGATGGCGCGGGCGTCACTGACGATGCGGGCGGCATGCTGATAGAGTTCGACCAGTATGTTGGAAGCGATCGGCCGCGTGATCAGCGGATCGCTCTCGAAGGAGGCGATGCGCACGGGATCATGGGTCAGGAATTTCGCCTTGACATAGGAATTGACGAAGAAGCGGCCCTTGATCTTCTGCCAGAGTGCGATGCCCTCCTTGGCGAAGGGCACGTAGAGTTTTACCGAGAAGGCCGGTGAGGCCAGCACCATGGCGCGCAGCTTCGGCGCATAGTCATGCACCCAGGCGGCGGCCAGCACGGCGCCGAAGGATTGTGCGATCAGCGCGATATCCCGAGTGGCAAAGCCATCCCTGGCTGCAATCTCGCGCATGAAGCAGTCGATGTCGCGCACCAGGGCCGAGAAGGAGGGCGCATAGCCGCGCTCGCCGGACGAGCGGCCATTGCCGCGGGCATCCCAGGCATAGAAGGCGTGGTCCGGCATCTGCAATTCATCGACGAGATGGGCCATGCGGCCGCCATGCTCGTGGCCGCGATGGAAGAGCACCACTGCGCCCTTGGCATCGGCGGAGGCCGCCGGCCAGAATCGGTAGAAGATCTCCGTCCCGTCATGGCTGCGGAAAACCCGCTCCTGTGCTTGCCGCGCAAGGCTTTCCGTGGCCGCGGCGGCGATCGGTTCGTGCATCATGGTCTTCCCCTCTGGCGGCATGGCGAGCCTCGATGCTCAGCTGGCGCTGCCTATAATGCCGGCGCGTATCCGGTTTATGGCGGTCAGCAGCGAAAGCGTTGCCATGGCCGGAAACACAAACGGCGTTATCGATGCCGGCCACAGCCCGGCGGCACACAGCGTGGCGACGACGCCGAGCGCCAGCGCCCTGTCGCTCTTGCCGAACGGCCCGGCATAATTACGCCCGACCTTGGCAGCGATGCCGAGCACGCCGGCGAACTCGGTCAGCACGGCCGATATCGCGAAGGCGACGACGCCCCATGCGCCAAATTCGGGAAAGACGGCAAAAGGGAGAATCAGCGCGAGGTCTGAAACGACGTCGCACAACTCGTTCAGATACATGCCAAGCGTCGAGGCTTGGCCATGTTCCCGTGCCAGCATGCCGTCCACGGCATTCAACGCCATGCGCACGAACATCACCAAGGGGATAAGCAACAGCAGCCAGCGCCATTCGTGCCAGATCGCAATGGCCGCGCCGGCGGCTATCGACATCGCGGCCGCCAGGATGGTTATGCTGTTTGCCGTGACCCCGATTGCCGCCAACCGATTGACCAGCGGCCGCAGTCGACCCTGGAAGGCCGGCTTGAGAGCGTAAAGCGTCGGCATTGCGTTGATCCCCCGATCCTGTTCAGCGGCTGTACATCAATATGCCAGACGCGACCAGTGTAGAGGCGGCGCGGCCATCATGCGTTCGCAAATCGCTAACCATGATTGGTCCGGCAAAGCTGCCATGCACATTTGCCAGCTTCTCGTGCAACGCGGCGTCTTGAATAGTGAGCACGCTTATTATATATCCAGCTCATGGTTTCCGATGGCATCGACAGATTGGGCTTCTTGATCCACGACGTGCAGCGCTTGATGCGCAAGCGCTTCGAGGCGAGGGCCAGTGGCTTGGGGCTTTCTTCGGCGCAATGGCGGCTTCTGGTCCGCGTTGCCAAGGAAGACGGTGTCGCGCAGGCGCGGCTGGCCGAACTTCTCGAAATCGAGCCGATCAGCGTTTCGCGCCTGGTCGACCGCATGGAAGAGGGAGGCTGGATCGAGCGTCGGTCCGACGCCGCCGATCGTCGCGTCCGCATGATCTTCCTGACGCCCAAGGCAAGCGATGCCTACGCCGTGATCAAGAGCATTGCCGGAGAAGTGTATGAGGAATCGCTGGTCGGCGTGAAGCCGGAAGCCCGTCGCGTCCTCATCGAAGGGCTCGAGGCGATGGTTCGCAACCTGACCGACGACGAGACGCCGTCCATTGAAAAAGTGAAGAATACAGAAGGCGCAGCAGCATGAACGCGGTAGCCAAGATAGACGAGAAAGTGACCGAACTGGACATGGAAGCGCCGGCGCAGCCGGCCGCGGCCCCGCCGGCGGTTGCTCCCCCGGTGCAGCCGGCCCCAGTGCCCGTGAAGAAAAAGCGCCGGCTGGGCCGCTTCCTGCTGATGGTCGCGCTGCCTGCGGCATTGGCTGTCGGCGGCGGCTATGTCTGGGTCACCGGCGGCCGCTATCAGGAGACCGAGAACGCCAATCTGCAGCAGGCCAAGGTGTCGATCGCTTCCGACACGGCCGGCCGCATCGTTAAGGTCGACATCTTCGATAACCAGCTGGTCAAGCAGGGTGACGAGCTGTTTGCCATCGACCCCGAGCCCTACCGGATCGCGCTGGCGCAGGCCGACGCGGCGGTGGCGGGCGCGCGTCTCAATGTCGAGCAGTTGCGCGCGGCCTATGGCCAGTCGATGGCTCAGCAGAAATCCGATGCCAGCCAGGTCGCCTTCGCCCAGTCGCAGTTCGACCGCGCCGCCGATCTCGCCCAGAAGGGCATCAACGCCAAATCGTCGCTCGACGAAGCCAAGAACGATCTCGACAAGGCCAAGCAGCAGCTGGCGGTTGCCGAGCAAGGGATCATCAGCGCCAAGGCAGGCCTTGGCGGCAATCCCGACATCGAGACCGACAAGCACCCGACCGTGATGGCCGCGCTCGCCGCGCGTGACAAGGCGGCCTACGACCTGGCGCAGACCACGGTCAAGGCGCCGGCGGACGGCATCGTCAGCCAGGCCTCGTCGTTCAAGGTCGGTCAGTATGTCGGTTCCGGCACGCCGCTGTTTTCGCTGGTCGAGACCGGTGACACCTGGATCGATGCCAATTTCAAGGAAACGCAGCTCACCCACATGAAGCCCGGCCAGAAGGCGGAGATCGTGGTCGACACCTATCCAGGGCGCACCTTCGAGGCGACGGTCAAGGCGATCGGCGCCGGCACGGGAGCCGAGTTCTCGCTGCTGCCGGCCCAAAATGCCACCGGCAACTGGGTCAAGGTCACACAGCGTATCCCGGTTCGTCTCGAACTGATCGATGCGGACGCCAAGATGGCGTTGCGCACCGGCATGAGCGCCACCGTTACCGTCGACACCGGCGTGGCGCGTGGCCTGCCCTCGATCTTTGGTCACGCCACGGCTGGCGAGGCCGCGCAGTAACGTCAACAGATTGCCGCAGGACCAGCGGCGGAGGTGAATAGCAGGATTGGTCTGATGGGAGGAGCTGGAAGGATCAGCGTTTTGGCGCTGCCGCGTCGCGGCCTGGCCGAAATCTGAAATCTCCGAGGCAGACTCGTCGGTCCTCATGTTTCCGGGCGGCAGGCATCCGCTCATCAGAGACTTTAGTCGATGTAACCCCCACATCGACGATCGCGTCCCACCGCGACGAGGGTCTCTCAACGGAAGGCGTTGCCGCCCGGAAACCCCTTGTACACGTTTTTGTTACCTGCTGGAAGTTCCACGCCATGAGCACGCCCGAACCCTTCAAAGAAGTGCCGCATCGCGGCCTGATCACGGTCGCGCTCATGCTGGCGACGGTCATGCAGGCGCTCGACACGACGATCGCCAACGTCGCTCTGCCGACAATGACGGGCGATCTCGGCGCCTCGCCGGACAACATCAACTGGGTGCTGACCTCCTACATCGTTGCCGCCGCCATCATGACGCCGGTCACTGGCTGGCTGGCCGACCGCTTCGGCCGCAAGGAACTGTTCCTGACGGCAGTGGTCGGCTTCACCATATTCTCGATGCTGTGCGGCATCGCCTGGAGCCTGGAGAGCATAGTGTTCTTCCGGCTGATGCAAGGCGTGTTCGGAGCGGCGATCGTGCCTCTGTCGCAAACCTTCCTGCTCGACATCAATCCCAGGGAACGCCATGGCCAGGCGATGGCCATTTGGGGCGCCGGCATCATGCTGGGGCCGATTCTGGGCCCGACGCTGGGTGGCTGGCTGACCGAGAATTTCAACTGGCGCTGGGTGTTCTTCATCAACCTGCCGGTCGGCATCGTCGCCTTTCTCGGCATGGCCGCCTACTTGCCGGCCGTTGCCCGGCGGGTGCGCGGCTTCGATTTCTTCGGCTTCGCCATGATATCGCTCGGCGTCGGCGCGCTTCAGCTGCTGCTCGATCGCGGCGGCGAGGTCGACTGGTTTTCCTCGGTCGAGATCTGGATCGAACTTGGTCTTTCGCTCACCGGCTTCTGGGTGTTCATCATTCACACCATGACCGCCGAACACCCCTTCATCGATCCCAAGATCTTCCTCGACCGCAATTTCGTGACCGGGCTGGCGTTCATCTTCATCATGGGTGTGCTCATCCTGGCGAGCATGTCGCTGTTGCCGCCGATGCTGTCGACCATCTTCGGCTATCCGACCGTCACCATCGGCGTCGTCATAGGGCCACGCGGTGTCGGCACCATGATTTCAATGCTGGTCGTCGGCCGGCTCATGAGCAAGATCGACGCCAGGATCCTCGTGGTGATCGGCTTCCTCCTGACCGCACAGTCGCTCTACACCATGTCCAGCTTCACGCCGCAGATGGACAATTGGCTGATCATCAGCTCCGGCGTCATCCAGGGCCTGGGGATGGGAATGGTGTTCGTGCCGCTGTCGACCGTCGCCTTCGCCACGCTTGACGTTCGCTTCCGCACCGATGCCACGGCCCTGTTCAGCCTGGTGCGCAATCTTGGCTCGTCCATAGGCGTGTCGGTCGTGACGGTCCTGATGGTGCGCAACACGCAGATCAATCACACCGAGCTTTCGGCCTTCATCAACCCGTTCAACCCCAATCTTTGGGCGGTCTCTCCTGCCGCCGCGAGCGGCGATCCGACGGCGCTTTCGCAGGTCGATCGCATGGTCAATCTGCAGGCGATGATGATCTCCTACGTCAACGACTTCAAAATACTCATGGTGATGACGCTGCTTGCCATCCCGTTTGTTTTCCTGCTGCGCAAGCCCAAGCAGGCGCCTGCCGGCGGCGCGCCGGCAGCGCATATGGACTAGCTCTATTTTCCGAGCACGAGGCTCCAGTAACGGAGCTTGCTGTCGCCGCCGTCGCGCACATAGGCAAGGCCGAAGCGGGTGAAGCGCGGGTCGAGCATGTTGCGGCGATGGCCAGGTGAATGCACCCAGATGTCGAACAGCTTCTCGAGGTCGAAACGACCCTCGGCGATGTTCTCCGCCGCGGCGCCGGAAATTCGATTGTCCTTGACGCGCGAGGCGAAATCCTTGCCCCAGCCGGTGGTGTGGCTCATGCGGCGGCGCTGCGCCATGTAGCCGGCCTGCTGCAGGGCAGCCTGTTCGAGTTGCCGGTCGGCGACCAGCGGCGCGAGCCCCGCCGAGGCGCGGATGCTGGCCAGCGTGCTGGTGGCGGAGGAGGAGACCCCGGCGCCTTCGCCTGACGGCAGTGAAACGGTGCTGCAGGCGGCGAGGCCCGCCAAGGCTGCGAGGCCGGTCAGCACCATGCGCCTGTGCAGATTCGGGATCGGGTGGGTTTCGATTTTCGCTATGGTCATGCCCCTGAGATAACGTCGATCATGGCTTTTGCCGGGCAGGGCGGCGAAAATCGAAGATGTTAGGCGGCAGTATCGAGATCTGCGTCCGAGGAACCGCCCATCCGGTCGTCTTCCGTATGCACCCACCACGACCCGAGCGCGTCGATGAGCGGTACAAGCCGGCGGCCAGGCGCCGTGAGGTCATAGTCGACCCGCAACGGATAACCCGGACGCACCGTGCGCCGCACGATGCCGGCCTCTTCCAGCTTGCGCAGTTCCAGGGTCAGGATGCGATGCGACACCGTCGGGTTGTCACGTCTCAGGTCACTGAACCGCTTGGTCCCGTCCTTCAGATAATAGAGCAGCAGTGTGGGCCAGCGGCCGCTGAGCACGCGCATGGTCTCTTCGATCGGGCAGCGTGAGACGACGTCTTTCATGGGCGGATCCTGGTTACAGAATTGTGCGTAATTTACATGGGACGACAAGCGTTTAGGGTCAAGTTTCGCTGCGCGGCGTGATCCTCTCAATCACGGAAGAAAACAAATGGAACCTATCCTCCTTTACGGCTTCCCGGCGGGAAGCTCGATGGGGCTTGTCGCTGCCTTCGAACGGATCGGGCAACCCTATCGCCTGTGCCGCGTCGACATGCTCACCGAGATGAAAAACGATGCCTATGCCAGCATCAACGATCGTCAGGAAACGCCGGTGCTGATCACCGACGAAGGCCGGGTGCTCACCGAGACAATGGCCATCGCCTCGTGGCTCGAAGCCCGCGACACACAGCGCCGCATCAGCTTCGAACCGCGCACGCCGCAAGCCGACCGCATGCACCAGCTGATGGCCTTCGTGAACACCGGTTTCACCGCCGCCTTCAGCCCGCTCTGGGTGGCATTGGAAATGGCGGCGGATGAACCGGCGCTGAAGGCGACCTTGCGGGAGTTCGGCCGCAAGGCCGTTGCGGAACGTCATGATCGGCTCGAGGCGATGATCGCCGACACGGATTTCCTGGTCGGCGACCGGCTGACGCTGGCCGATACCACGCTGATCGGCGTGGCGCGCTGGGCGGAGTTTCACCAGGCGATCGACGGCGCTGCCTATCCCAAGCTGGCCGGATTGCGCCTTCGCATCGAATCCGATCCGGCCGTGCGTTATGCGCTGGCTGTCGAGGATGGCGAACAGCCCGCCGGTTCTGGCGCCTGCCTTGGCCACGTCCCCCTGACTGAGGTGATCGATCGCTTCGCTTCATAAGTTGCCAGCCGCGCGGCGCCAAGTGCATGGCGGCGCGCGGCGCCAAGTCTGCTGCCGCCCGGTTCAACCAGCCGTTACCGGTGGACTTGGCGACAACTGCTTCTAAATCGGCTAGGATAACGCTGTACGAGAAATGGCAGCTCCGGGCGGCCATCCAGGCGGTGACCGCCCCGACACACGGGAGGAAGGTTATGGCCGGCTTTCATGTCATGGCAGACGCACGTGGAATGCATGTGCAGCCAACGGTGCGCCGCATCACCACGTCGGGCCTTTGGGACGCGCTGCGTCTCGGCTGAGGATTTCTGGGCAAAACCATCGCACTACGTGTTCCTGTGCCTGATCTATCCCATCGTCGGCTTGATCCTGACGCAGTGGACGTCCGGCGCCAATGCCATCCAGCTCATCTATCCCCTGATGTCGGGTTTCGCGCTGCTTGGGCCATTTGCGGCCCTCGGCCTTTACGAGATCAGCCGCCGGCGCGAGCTCGGCATGAACACCTCCTGGCGGCACGCGTTTGACGTGCGGCGCTCGTCCGCGGTTCCGTCGATCGCTGTCATCGGCGTCATGCTGGTGGCGCTGTTCCTGCTGTGGCTCTACACCGCGCAATCGATCTACACTGGGCTGTTTGGCGACCAGCCGCCGGCCTCGATTGGTGGCTTCATCCGCGACGTGCTGACCACCAGCAAGGGCTGGACGCTGATCCTTGCCGGCAATGCCGCGGGCTTTGTCTTCGCCGTAGTCGTGCTGGCCACCACCGTGGTTGCCTTCCCGCTGCTGCTCGACCGTGACGTCGGCGCCGTTTCGGCGATCGAGACCTCGGCCCGGGCGGTGATGGCCAACCCGCTGCAAATGGCGCTGTGGGGCTTGCTGGTCGCCGTGCTTCTGGTGATCGGTTCGATCCCGCTGTTTGCCGGGCTCGCCGTCGTCATGCCGGTGCTCGGCCATGCCACCTGGCATCTCTACCGCAAGGTGGTCGAGCCCGAGCGGGTACAGCAGATAAGGCGGCCGATGTAACGAAGAAGGCACCTATGGCCTTCACCCTGCCGAGCCTGCCCAACAAGATCGTCTGTCTGACCTGCCTTTGTATCGGTAGCTATCTGCATGCCGCGCCAGCGCGCGCTGACCAGCCGGTGCAGTTTGAAAGCGCGGCTTCGGAGCCAACGTCATTTCAGAAGCGCATTGCGCAAGCAGGCGGCAAGGTCCCGAAGGCCGTTCCCGGCACGCCGCTGCAGGGGTATTTAACGCGTCCGCCGGGTGAGGGGCCGTTCCCGGCTGTCGTGGTTCTGCACGGATGTTCAGGTCTGCCCGGAAGTGTAAAGAAAACCTGGTCCGAGCGACTGTCCTCCTGGGGTTACGTCGTCCTCGTCGTCGACAGCTTCAGCACCCGCGGCATAAAGGAGACCTGTGATGGCCTCCACTCTGTTGATCGCGTATATGACGCCTACGGCGCTCTGGAATTCCTATCGAAATACAGTTTTGTCGACCCGCGGCGCATTGCGTTGATGGGGTTCTCCGCTGGCGGGAACGCAACGCTCGAGGCCTTGCAATCTGGTGGAGACGAGCGGCTTATGGAGCGCAAGTTCAAGGCTGCGATCGCCTACTATCCGGATTGTTCGGCAACGAATGGCGACATGGCGGCCCCGACCTTGATACTGATCGGCGAGCTTGACGATCGGACCCCCGCCAAAATTTGCCAGGAGATGATGACGCAGCGCAGCGGCAAGGGAAGCTCCGTACAGCTTGACGTCTACCCGGGTGCTCGTCACGGATTTGACTCCGCAGGATTGAAGACTGGCATCGAGACCTATGGTCACCGGATGCAGTACAATGCGGCCGAGCAATCCATCCTTGCCTCTCATGCATTCCTGAAAGACGTCTTCGGCGGCTGATAGTGGCGACTGCCGTTTTGCACTCTCAGCGCCGCGCGTCTGTCGCCATCTTCAGCGCGAGTGCCTTCAGCACCGTGCCATCATCCGGCGCCGGATGACCGATTTTCGCAACCGATGTGCCGATCGAGACGGTGGGCGACCGGCGCTTTCACTACCGCTGACGCACGAAACGTGGCCTCCTCATTTCGCGAGAGTGATGCGGCGACTGGCATACATCTCGCGATTTCCAAGCATGGCCGTGCAATCCGTCCTGACGGACGAGTTTCCCGTCATCAGCACGGTCTTGCCGACAAGCCTCAGACAATCGCCCTGACTGCTCATATCTGAGTTGCCAGCGTAGGAAATGGGCGCGTCAGGCGCATAGACGAAACCGCTGATCGTGGAATTTGCCCCGCCATTGAGCGTCAAGGCGGACGTGTTCCCGTGATCCTCGAAAATGGTGATGCCGGCATAGGGGCCGCTGGTGGACGGGGAAAGGTCCACCTTCTCATTGGCATTTATGTAGAGCTGTGCGCCTTCCATGAGGAATATAGTCACGCCGTGGCCTGTCAGGCTACCGTTGCCGCCGGGCTTGATGGTGGTGCCGCGCAGGATGTAGACGCCCGGATCAAGTGTGATGTCCCCCGACAATGTCTTGTCGCAATACGTGCCGGGCGACAGCGTGTAGGTTTTGCCGTTCGGGACCGGCAGACACAATGTGAAGGGGGGAGGGACGACGTCGGCCAGAGGATCAAAAGACGCATATTGATGTTCGAGCGGCATTCCACAGGTGAGTGTGGCGTTGGGTGACGAAAGCCCGGAAGTGCCGCCGACAGTCGAGACGCAGCCCGCTGAAACCAGTGCGGAACCGCCCCTGTTCACGGCGTCGGGCGCATCCGAGTTTGCGGCGATCACGCAGTTGCTCATCGAGACGTTGGTGGAGCCCTGCAGGCTCACGGCGGCGGATGCCTGGGGATCGAGCGCCAGCACGCAGGCTTGCGCGCCAGGCTCAAGTTTGACCGAGGCCGAGCGGTGAACCTGCCAAGCGGGCGCGCCGCTGATGAAGCTTGCTCGGCTGATTTTGGACGAAACCGAGATGTAGTAGGCGCTCGGGTCGCCGCTCGCGGCTGCCGAAAAGGCGGAGACGCTGCCCGAATATTCTTGCTGGTCGGCAATGCTCATATTGGCCGCGAAAAATGTCAGCCCGAGCGCCTGGACATCACCTGCCGTCATGCCGGGCGAATACTTTGTGCCGACGGCGAGCCCCGCCGCGTCCAGTGAGTTCTGCAATTGCGCGGCATCCTCGCTGGTGCCCACCAGATCCATGACTCCGGCAACGCCAAGCATCATCGGCAGCATCGCCATGGCGGTTGCCAAGGCAAAGTTGCCGCGCCTGTCGCGCGCGAATCCGAGGATCATCGCTTTTAGCATCCCAGCCCAGAAACCAGTGGTCGGCATGACGATGCTCATAAAACGCTAATTTTCACGTTGCTGGATGCGTCAAAGACCGGCCAGTTTTTTGGAGGCTAGTTAACCATGCCGGCCCCACGGCACGATAGTGCGCCGCCATTGCAGCTACTGAAGCGAGGAAACCTTGGACTTTACCCATCGCAGCCTTTCGCGCGAGACATCCACTGCCGCTCGCGCGCCTGGCGAAAGCTGGTGACAGGCCGGGGCGGTTCGGCTAATCCGAACCGGCTGCGGCGAACCGTCGGTGGCAGCGATCGCAGTAATCACGACTGAAGGAAACGGCATGGCGGATTCGCCTGAAATCATCGGCTCGCTCGAAGACGTGTCGAAGTCCTATTCGGCAATCCTGTGCGATGTCTGGGGCGTGGTCCACAATGGTGAAACGCACTTCCCGGTGGCGGCTTCCGCACTGGCAAGGGCTCGAGAGGCGAAAATCCCCGTCGTCCTGATCACCAATTCGCCGCGCAGAAGTGCCGATGTCGTGGCGCAGATGAACGCGATCGGTGTTCCACCGTCAGCCTACGACCGGGTGGTTACCTCAGGCGACGTGACGCGGGATCTGATCGCCGAAGGGCCCCGCAAGATTTTCCATATCGGCGCCGACCGGGACTTCACCCTCTATGAAGGTCTCGACGTCGAGCTTGTCGAGGAGTTCGAGGCGTCCGGCGTCGTCTGCACCGGCCTGTTCGACGACGAGGTCGAAAAACCCGAGGATTACACGGAGCTCCTGCGGCGGCTGCGCGCCAGGAACCTGCCTTTCATCTGCGCAAATCCCGACATCGTGGTCGAGCGCGGCGAGCGCATCATCTGGTGTGCCGGCGCGCTGGCGCGTGACTATGCCCAGCTCGGCGGCCGCACATTGATCGCTGGAAAACCATACGCGCCGATCTACAATCTCGCGATGAAGGAGGTCGCCGAAATTCTTGGCCAGCCGGTCGAGCGCGGCCAGGTGCTGGCCATCGGCGACGGCATGATGACCGATGTGAAGGGCGCCGCCGACAATGGCTTCGATGTTCTTTATGTCTCCGGCGGCATCCATGCCCGCGACTATGGCGATGCCCTGCAACCGGATCCGGCAAGATTGGCGGCGTTCTTGGAAAAGCATGGCTATGGTCCGGTGGCCGTCATTCCCAGACTTCGGTAGGTGACGATGGCAGCCTTCCAGCGCATCCTGGCAACCGCGCCGCTTCCCGCCGACCTGCGCGGCGGCGTGGTGGCGATCGGCAATTTCGATGGCGTCCATCGCGGCCATCAGGCGGTGCTCGAGCGCGCCTCTGCCGAGGCCGGACGGCGCGGCGTACCGGCCCTGGTGCTGACGTTCGAACCGCATCCGCGCAAGATCTTCAGGCCTGATATCCCGTTGTTCGTGCTGACGCCGCCGCCGATGAAGGCGCGGCTCCTGTCGCTGCTGGGCTTTGCCGCGCTGGTCGAGCAGCCGTTCACGCGCGACTTCGCCTCGCTGTCGGCGGAAGCGTTCGTGACGGATGTGCTGGAAACGAATCTTGGCATTACCCACGCCGTGACCGGGTTCGATTTCCACTTCGGCAAGGATCGTCAAGGCGGCCCGGCCTACCTGATGGCGGCGGGTGAGCGTCACGGCTTCGGCGTCACGCTCGTCGACGCCTTCCGGGACGAGGGCGCCGAGGTGGTGTCGTCCAGCCGCATCCGCGGATTGCTGGGCGAGGGCGAAGTGGCTGAAGCCGCCGGTCTGCTCGGCTACCGTTTCACCGTCGAAAGCGAGGTGGTCGGCGGACAGCAGCTTGGCCGCACCCTTGGCTTTCCAACCGCGAATATGAGGCTGTCGGCTGAAGCCGCACTCAAGGAGGGCATCTATGCCGTCCGCTTCCGCCGCGCCGACGGCACGCTTCACGACGGCGTCGCCAGCTTCGGCCGTCGCCCGACCGTCAATGACAATGGCACGCCGCTGCTGGAAACCTTCGTCTTCGACTTCTCCGAAGACCTCTATGGCGAGGTCTGTCAGGTTTCCTTCTTCGGTTTCCTGCGCCCGGAGGTGAAGTTCGATGGGCTCGACGCGCTGGTCGCGCAGATGAAGCGCGATGAAGCCGAGGCACGCGCGCTGCTTGCCGGCGTCAAGCCGCTCTCCGACCTCGACGCGGCCATGGCTTTTTGAGCCAGGCGTGATCCCGGCTACTTCTTCAGTGCCAGGCCGACGGCGATGAAGGTCCAGCCCTGGAAGATCAGGTCGATCGCCAGGAACAGTCCGAGCACCCACAGGCTGTTGACCGGCCAGCCCATGGCGATGATCAGACCTGCAAGGGCGCTGATGGCACCGGCGGCGACGATCCAGCCCCAGCCGCGTTCCGGCCGGTGGCTGTAGCCGACCCAGGCCCTGAGCACCCCTGACGCGACCAGCGCGATCGCCAGCAGGAACGTCAGCACCGCCGAGGCAAGCAGCGGATTGCCGAAAGCGAAGAAGCCGGCAACGGCGTACAGCAGTCCGCTGAGCAGCCAATAGAAGAAGCGGCTCCAGGTCTTGACGCCGAACGCGTGCACGATCTCGATGATGCCCGCCATCAGCATCAGCCATCCCACGACGTAGACGGAAGCCACTGTGGCGACGAACAGATTGGCGAAGGCAATGCCGCCGAAGATGAGCAGCAGCACACCGAGTGCGACAAACCATCCCCATTTTGTCCGTGTCTGTTCGAGCGCGATTTTCAAGGCGTCGCCATGCAGGGTCATTGTCGCGGTCTCCATCGAGGGCTGCGGAATACTGCGGATGGAAGGTAATCCGGGCACGGGCCAACGTCCAGTCGATGACCGGCAGCGGGACCGCTGCAAAGCGCGAGCGTATGTCTCGGGTTTAAATCAAATTTTACCAAACGGCCGTCAAAGCTGTCATCGGCAATCATATGCGTTGTGTTAGTGGAGTGGCCATGAGTTCGGTCGGAAGAATCTCTCTTGTGTTGGCCGCTGCGGTGCTGGGTGGGACGGGCACTGCCAATGCGGGCGAGGGCAGCTGGCTGTCCGGCGACTGGTATCTGACCGTAGGTGCCACCGGCATGGTGGCGCCGAATTTCGAGGGCGGCAAAAAGTACCTGCTCAGCGCCTCGCCGATCATTTCGCTGGGCAAGGCCGGACCGGCGGCCCGCTTTGTCTCGCGCAACGACAACATCTCGCTGGCGCTGGTCGATGTTGGCGGTTTCCGCGCCGGCCTGACCGGCAAGTTCCTGTTTTCCCGCGATGATGACAACGCCGATGAGCTGAAGGGTCTCGATCCGGTGCGCTGGGGCGGGGAAGTCGGCGGCTTCTTCGAATTCTATCCGACCGACTGGCTGCGCGCCCGCGCCGAGCTGCGCCACGGCATTCGCGCTCACAACGGCTTTGTCGCCGACATCGCCGCAGATGCCTTTTACGATGTGACGCCGACCGTCAGGATTTCGGGCGGTCCGCGTGTTTCCTTCGCCTCAGGCAATTATTTCGACGCTTATTACGGCGTCAACGCGCAGGAAGCCGTGGCTTCCGGTCTGAGCGAATACCATCCTGGTGGCGGGCTGAAGTCGACCGGCCTCGGCGGCGCCATAACCTGGAAGGTGACCGAGCCGATGACCGCCAGCCTGTTTGGCGAATATTCGCGCCTGATGGGACCGGCGGCCGATTCCAGCCTGGTCAAGGAGCGCGGCGACCGCAACCAGTTCATGATTGGCGTGTCGACCACCTACCGCTTCGATTTCACGATGTAAGTGAATCGAACGAGACGCTTTATTCCTGCCGTGGCTTCGGCTAAAAGCCCAGCCATGACCAGCTTTTCGCGCCTTTTCGCGATCGCGATACGAATTACAGGCCCGGTGTTCCGGGTGGCCTGAGCGCCGCCGGAGCCGCCGGGAGTTTCTGCGCGCCCCCTCGCGCTTTTTCCATAACATGATAGTTCACGCCCGAGCTTGTACGCCCGCCGGGCAATGCAAATGGCAGACCAATGACCGATACAACTGAAACGATCGACTATTCCAAAACGCTTTACCTGCCGCAGACGGATTTCCCGATGCGTGCCGGCTTGCCGGAGAAGGAGCCGCTGCTGGTCAGGCGCTGGCAGGACATGGATCTCTACCGCAAGCTGCGCGAGAGCGCTGCCGGCCGCACGAAATACGTGCTGCATGACGGGCCGCCCTACGCCAACGGCAACATCCATATCGGCCACGCGCTGAACAAGATCCTCAAGGATGTCATCACCCGCTCGTTCCAGATGCGCGGCTACGACTCGAACTATGTGCCCGGCTGGGACTGCCACGGCCTGCCGATCGAGTGGAAGATCGAGGAGCAGTACCGCGCCAAGGGCAAGAACAAGGACGAGGTGCCGGTCAACGAATTCCGCAAGGAATGCCGTGAGTTCGCCGCGGGTTGGATCGCTGTGCAGGGGGCCGAGTTCCAGCGCCTCGGCGTCATCGGCGATTTCAAGAACCCCTATACGACGATGGCTTTCCATGCCGAGGCGCGCATCGCCGGCGAGCTCTTGAAATTCGCCATGTCGGGCCAGCTCTATCGCGGCTCCAAGCCGGTGATGTGGAGCGTGGTCGAGCGCACGGCGCTGGCCGAGGCCGAGATCGAGTACCACGACTATGAGAGCGACACGATCTGGGCGAAGTTTCCGGTCGCCAGCTTGGCCCGCCCTGTCGATGGCGAGACCAAGCTGACGGAGGGCGCACTCGATCTGCTGCAGGCACATGTCGTCATCTGGACGACGACGCCATGGACGATCCCCGGCAACCGTGCCGTCAACTATTCGCCGCGCATCAACTATGGCCTCTATGAGGTCACGGCAGCCGAGAACGCATTCGGCCCGCAGCCGGGTGAAAAACTGATCTTTGCCGATGCGCTGGCCGAAGACTCCTCGGTCAAGGCCAAGGTCACCTTGAATCGTCTCCGCAGCGTTTCGGCGCAAGAGCTTGGAAGCCTTACGCTTTCGCATCCGCTCAAGGGTTTTTGCGGCGGCTACGACTTTGCCGTTCCGATGCTCGCCGGCGACCATGTCACCGACGATGCCGGCACCGGCTTCGTCCACACCGCGCCCGGCCACGGCCGCGAGGACTTTGACGCCTGGATGGATGCGGCGGTGGATCTGCGCGCACGCGGCATCGATCCCGCCATCCCGTTCACCGTCGACGACGGCGGTTTCTTCACCAAGGACGCGCCGGGTTTCGGCCCCGACCGGGAGGGTGGACCGGCGCGTGTCATCGACGACAACGGCAAGAAGGGCAACGCCAACCAGGCCGTCATCGACGAGCTGATCAAGCGCAACGCGCTGTTCGCGCGTGGCCGGCTGAAGCACAGCTATCCTCACTCCTGGCGGTCCAAGAAACCGATCATCTTCCGCAACACGCCGCAATGGTTCGTCTACATGGACAAGGACCTCGGCGATGGCTCGACACTGCGCAGCCGGGCGCTCAAGGCCATCGACGACACCCGCTTCGTGCCCGCCGCCGGCCAGAACCGCATCCGCGCCATGATCGAGGAGCGCCCGGACTGGGTGCTGTCGCGCCAGCGCGCCTGGGGCGTGCCTATCGCCGTGTTCGCCGATGCCGACGGCAATGTGCTGAAGGACGAGGCTGTCAACCAGCGCATCATGGATGCCTTCGAGCAGGAAGGCGCCGACGCCTGGTTCGTGGCTGATGCCAAGGAGCGTTTCCTTGGCAATCACGACGCTTCGAAGTGGAAGCAGGTGATGGACATCCTCGACGTCTGGTTCGATTCGGGCTCGACGCACGCCTTCACGCTGGAAGATCGTCCTGACCTGAAATGGCCGGCCGACGTCTATCTCGAAGGCTCCGACCAGCATCGCGGCTGGTTCCATTCGTCGCTGCTGGAAAGCTGCGGCACCAGGGGCAGGGCGCCTTACGACACCGTCGTCACCCATGGTTTCACCATGGACGAGGATGGCCGCAAGATGTCGAAGTCGCTGGGCAACACCGTGGTGCCGCAGGACGTCATCAAGCAGTCGGGCGCCGATATACTGCGTCTGTGGGTGGTGACGACCGACTACTGGGAGGACCAGCGGCTCGGCAAGAACGTGCTGCAGACCAACATCGACGCCTACCGCAAACTGCGCAACACCATCCGCTGGATGCTGGGTACGCTTGCCCATGACGATGGCGAAGAGGTGCCGATGGAGAAGATGCCGGAGCTGGAGCGGCTGATGCTGCACCGGCTGGCCGAGCTCGATGAGGTCGTGCGCTCGGGGTACGACGCCTTCGAATTCAAGCGCATCACCCGCATGCTGCTCGATTTCATGGTGGTCGAGCTGTCGGCGTTCTATTTCGACATCCGCAAGGACGCGCTCTACTGCGACGCGCCGTCGAGCCTGAAGCGCAAGGCTTCGGTGCAGGTGGTGCGCCATCTCTTCGATTGCCTGGTGAAATGGCTGGCGCCGATGCTGCCTTTCACCATGGAGGAGGCCTGGCTTGACCGTCATCCCGACGCCGTCTCGGTGCATCTCGACCAGTTCCCGCAAATCCCGGCGGACTGGAAGAACGAGGCGCTGGCGGAAAAGTGGCGCCAGGTGCGGCAGGTGCGGCGCGTCGTTACCGGCGCGCTGGAGATCGCGCGCGCCCAGAAGGTGATCGGATCGTCGCTGGAAGCGGTGCCGGTCGTCACAATCAACGACGCAGCGCTCGAAGCGGCGATTTCAGATGTCGACATGGCCGAGATGGCGATCACCAGCGATCTGGTCATCGCTCATGGCGAGGCACCGGCTGGTGCCTTCGCGATCGACGACGTCAAGGGTGTCGCCGTGGTGGTCGAGAAGGCCGAGGATCGTGGCCTGTTAAAATGTGCACGCTCCTGGCGCTACACCGCCGATGTCGGCCAGGATCCGGAATTCCCGGATGTTTCGGCCAGGGATGCGGCGGTGCTGCATGAATTGAAGGCGCTTGGCCGACTTTAACGGTTAGTCGGCTGGATCGGTGCACAAATGCCACGCCGGGCGGGCGAAAACCGCCCGCGCGTTGCCCTTAACGAGTGGTTGAGGTAAACACGCGAAACTCCGGAAGACAAATTGTCGCCGGATTTCCGTCGCAAGTGCTTGGACGATGGGGACCGGCCACAAGGCTGGTGGCAATCGAGAGGCTGTCTAGAGTGGGACTTTTTGGCATGACCGAGAGATATAATGCGCGCTTACCGCTGCTGGCGCCGCTTGTCGCGTCGGGCCTCGCTTTGTCCGGCTGCATGGGCTCTCCGACCTACGGCACCGACAAGACCGCCGGCGAACAGCTGGCCGGCGATATTTCGGGCGCCTTTTCATTCGCGCCGAAGCGCAAGGAACAGATCGACTACAAGCCGCGTCCGACGCTCGTGAAGCCGGCGCCAGGCCAGAAGGAAGCGCTGCCGGCACCGCAGGACAGCATCGAGACGGCGAGCGCCGAATGGCCCGAATCGCCCGAGCAGCGCCGCGCCCGCTTGCGCGCCGACGCCACCGCCCATCAGAACGACCCGGCCTATCAGTCGGAGATCATCGACGACGTGCAGACGGACCCGGCCTCGGTCAAGAGGGCGATGGCGGAGTCAGGGTCGAGCCACCCGCCGGCATGGACACCGGCCGATTCCGACAAGGGCCGTGCCGCCGAGATCCAGCGCCGCCTTGCCGACAGCAAGCAAGGCGATCCGAACACCCGCAAATATCTGAGCGAGCCGCCAGTGCAGTATCGTGTCGCGGCCGGCACGGCGCCGCAAGATCAGCTTGGCGAGGACGAGTACAAGAAGGAACGCCGCCTCAAGAAAGAGGCGGAAGGCAAGAAGGGCAGCGGCTGGTTCGACTGGATGCCGTCTCTGTAAGAACACCACGTTGTGTCGCCGGGCGTTGCGCCCGGTTCAGCCGCGCCGTTCCCGGAAAAATTCCTTGAGCAATAGACCCGCTTCGGTCTCGCCCATGCCCGGATAGATGTCGGGCGCGTGGTGGCAGGTCGGCGAGGCGAAAAAACGTACGCCATTGACCACGGCACCGCCCTTGTCGTCGGCGGCGCCGAAATAAAGCCGGCGCAGCCGGGCGAAGGAAATGGCGCCGGCGCACATGGCGCAAGGTTCCAGCGTCACATAGAGATCATGGCCGGTCAGCCGCTCGGCCGACAGTTTGCGGCAAGCTTCGCGGATGACCAGCATCTCGGCATGCGCGGTCGGGTCGGCAAGTTCGCGTGTGCGGTTGCCGGCGCTGGCGACAACACCAGCGCCATTGGCGATGACGGCGCCGACCGGCACTTCGCCTCGCAAGGCGGCAGCCTCGGCCTCCTTCAGCGCCAGCGCCATGAAATCGGGCCGCTTCACGCGATTTCCACTCCGATTATCTCCTCGCCACCTGACGGAGCAAGTTCGTTTCGAATGAACCGCACTTGCTCCAGGCTTTTGATTTTCGTTTGTCTTTTTGGAAAAACCGGTCTCCACTTTTCCCTGACAAACTCCAGTGATCCTGTTATTGAGCGCAGGACCTCGAAAATCGGGACTCGGTTTTCGAAAATGATCATGCGCCACATCAAAAGTGCTACAGCGTTCGTTGCGCGCCCGAAAGGATGCGCCACGCTGTAGCAGCGCAAACGGATAAAGGCCACATGGACGACAACGACAAGAAATTCCGACCCAGGAAGGGTCCGGCCAAGAGTGGGCCGAAAGCCGCGGGACCGCGCAGCCGTGATGGCGCTGCGGGCAAGGGCGGCAAGCCGTCCTTTGGCGCCAAGAAACCTTACGCACCGCGTGGCGATCGGCCGATGGCTGCCGATGGCGAGCGGCCGAAGCGCGATTTCAAGGGCGGGGACAAGCCTTTCAGCAAAGGCCCGCGTCCCGAAGGCAAGCCTTTTGAGAAGCGCGAAGGGCCGCGCAAGCCCTACGCACCGCGCGGCGACCGCCCGATGGCCGCCGAGGGTGAGCGCAAACCGTATGAGAAGCGCGAAGGACCGCGCAAGCCCTACGCACCGCGCGGCGATCGCCCGGTGGCGGCCGAAGGCGAGCGCAAGCCCTATGAGAAGCGCGAGGGGCCGCGCAAGCCCTATGCACCGCGGGGCGACCGACCGGCTGCGGCGGCAGCGGGCGGCGAAAAGCGTTTCGACCGTCCCACGCGTGATTTCAGTGACCGCGCGCCGCGCGACGGCGGCGATCGACCGAAGCGTGACTTCGCCGACCGCCCCAAGCGTGACTTCAGCGATCGCCCGAAGCGGGATTTCAACGATCGGCCGCAAGGCGCGTCAGGCGGCAGCTTCAAGCCACGCCCGCGTCCCGCCGAGGGCGCGGAAGAGGCAGGCGAGCGCATCGCCAAGCGGTTGGCCCGCGCCGGCCTGGCCTCGCGCCGCGATGCCGAGGAGCTGATCGCCGCCGGCCGCGTCAAGGTCAATGGCCGCGCCCTGACTTCACCGGCCTTCAACGTCATGCCTGATGATATCATCCATCTCGACGGCATGGAAATCCCGCCGATCGAGCGCACCCGGCTGTTCCTGTTCCACAAGCCGGCCGGCGTCGTCACCACCAACCGCGATCCCGAGGGCCGCAAGACCGTCTTCGACGTGCTGCCGGCTGAATTGCCGCGGCTAATGACCATCGGTCGGCTCGACATCAACACCGAAGGCCTGCTGCTGCTCACCAATGATGGCGGCCTGTCGCGCGTGCTCGAACTGCCGGCCACCGGCTGGCTGCGCCGCTACCGCGTGCGCGTCCACGGCAAGGTCGAGGAGAGCGCGCTTGCGGGCCTGCGTGAAGGCATTGCCGTCGACGGCGTGTTCTACGGTGCCATCGAAGCGACGCTCGACCGTGAGCAAGGCACCAATGCCTGGCTGACGATCGGTCTGCGCGAGGGCAAGAACCGCGAAGTCAGGAACATCCTGGGCTCGCTCGGCCTCGACGTGACGCGGCTGATACGCATCTCCTACGGGCCGTTCCAGCTCGATGACCTCGCCGAGGGCCATGTGCTCGAGATCAAGGGCAGGGTTCTGCGTGACCAGCTCGGCGAGCGCCTGGTCGAGGAATCCGGCGCCAATTTCGACGCCGATGTCACCAAGCCGTTTTCCAACAAGCCGGTGCGGCGCACCGAAGTTCGCGAGCCGGAGCCGGAGCGGCCGAAATTCACCCGCGACGGTGAGCGCCGCCCGATCGGCGAGGGCGGTTTGATCAAGAACCGCAAGCGCCGCGAAGGCAGTCGCGACGAGGCTCTGGGCAAGCTGTCGACGAGCCCTGACAGAAGCGCGGAGAAGAGTTTTGGCGAACGCGGCCCGCGTCCCGAACGCAGCTTTGGCGATAAGCCACGCGGCAGTTTTGGCGACAAACCCCGCGGCGGCTTCGGCGACAAGCCTCGCGGTGGCTTTGGTGACAAACCGCGTGGCGGCGGGAAAAAGTCCGAGCGCGAGCAGCGGCCGATCGAGCCGCCCGGCCAGCGCAAGGCCAATGTCTGGATGGCACCGGGCGCGCGGCCGATCGGCAAGGGCAGGGCCGACGCCGATGCCGCCAAGGCCGCTGAAGCAAAGGCGCGAAAGGCATCGTTCAAGCCGACCTATGGCAAACCGGCCGGTGCAAAACCGTTCGGCAAGCCGCGCGGCGAACGTCCGGGCGGGGCCGGCGGCGGTGAGCGTCCGCGCAATGGTCCCCGAGGCCCCAAAGCGAGATGAGAATCGTCGGTGGTGAGTTTCGCGGGCGTCCGCTGGCCACGCCCCGTTCGAGCGCCATTCGTCCGACGACCGATCGCACCCGCGAGGCGGTCTTCAACGTGCTGGCGCATCGCTTTGCCGAGCAATTGGACGGCGCGCGCGTGCTCGACCTGTTCGCCGGCACCGGTGCGCTGGGGCTTGAGGCGCTGTCGCGCGGTGCCTCCTACGGGGTCTTCATCGAGGAATCGGCCGAAGGCCGTGGCCTGATCCGCGACAATGTCGAGGCCTTCGGCCTGACCGGCCGCACCAAGATCTTCCGCCGCGATGCCACCGGCCTTGGCGAGGCGGGCACGCTGGCGCCGTTCGGCCTCGTCTTTGCCGACCCGCCCTATGGCAAGGGTCTTGGCGAGCGCGCCTTGCAGTCGGCGAAAGCCGGCGGCTGGCTTCGCCCTGGCGCCCTGTGCGTGGTCGAGGAGGCGGCAGTGGCGCCCTTCGAGCCGGGCCCCGGCTTTTCGGTGCTGGACGAGCGCAACTATGGCGAGACCGTCATCCGCTTTATCGAGGCGGCCTGATACGCCTTCGCGATTGGCGGTTCCTCTCCCCCGCTTCACGGGGGCGAGGAACCGAGCACCGCCTCTAAAATGACCAACAATTAACTTTGCTTGTCGCCAGTACCTTGCCTATCGTCTGCAGACAGAACCGGAGCCGTTGATGACATCCAGGATTGAATGGCTGCGCGGAACGCTGTTGGCGTCCTCTTTGGCTTTTGTCATGACCAGCCCGGTGCTGGCCGAGAGCCCCGTCTTGCCCAACACGGTTCCGGCCGAGTTCAAGGTCACGGATTTCCTGCTCGACAACGGCATGGAGGTGGTCGTCATTCCCGACCACCGTGCGCCGATCGTCACCCATATGGTCTGGTACAAGATCGGCAGCGCCGACGAGCCGCCCGGCAAATCCGGCATTGCGCATTTCTTCGAACATCTGATGTTCAAGGCGACGACCAACCATGCGGCGGGCGAGTTCGACCGCGCCATCTCCGATATCGGCGGCTCCAACAACGCCTTCACCTCCTACGACTACACCGCCTTCCACGAGACGGTGGCACCGTCGGCGCTCGAGTTGATGATGAGCTTCGAGGCCGATCGCATGCGCAATCTCATCCTCACCGACGATGTCATCAAGACCGAGCGCGATGTCATCCTCGAGGAGCGCCGCTCGCGCATCGACAACAGCCCCGAGGCCGTGCTGGACGAGGAGGTCGATGCGACGCTGTGGCAGAACCAGCCCTATCGCATCCCGGTCATCGGCTGGATGCAGGAGATGCAGCAGCTGAACCGCGCCGACGCTGTCGCCTTCTATGACAAATATTACCGGCCCAACAACGCGGTGCTGATCGTTGCCGGCGATGTCGAACCGGACACGGTGCGGGCGCTGGCCGAAAAGACCTATGGCAAGGTGGCGCGCGGCCCCGATCTGCCGCCGCGCATACGCCCGGTCGAGCCGGAGCAGAACACCAAGCGCACGGTGACGCTCGCCGATGCCCGCGTCAGCGTGCCGAGCTTTTCCACCCAATGGGTGGTGCCGTCCTATCACACGGGCAAGCCGGGTGAAGCGGAAGCGCTCGACCTACTGGCGGAAATCCTCGGCGGCGGCAATCGCAGCCGGCTCTACCAGGCGCTCGTCGTCCAGCAAGGTATCGCATCCAGCGCCGGCGCCTTTTTCCAGGGCACCATGCTCGACGACACCAACTTCACCGTCTATGGCGCGCCGCGCGGGGATGCCAAAATCTCCGACGTCGAAGCGGCGGTCGATGCCGAAGTGGTGCGCATCGTCAAGGATGGCGTCACGCCATCGGAGCTGGAGAAGGCCAAGGACCGCTATGTTAGATCGATGACCTTTGCCCGCGACAAGCAGGATTCCATGGCCAACATCTATGGCTCGACGCTGGCCACCGGCGGCAATGTGCAGGACGTCCAGCAGTGGACGGACCGCATCCGCAAGGTCACGACAGACGAGGTCAAGGCCGTCGCCGCGCGCTATCTCGCGCTCGCCCGGTCGACCACCGGTTATTTGCTGCCGCAGCAACAGGCGGGGAATTGATTTGATGAAGAGATCGAGCGTTGGCGCTGCCCCTCACCTGCCTGCCGGCATCCTCTCCCCGTACAGTGACGGGGAGAGGGGCGCCGTCATCGCCGGTTTCGCCAATCACCCTGGTTGCAAGACGGACGCCGAGGTTGCGGCCAGCCTCCTTCTCCCCGTCACTATACGGGGAGAAGTGCCCGGCAGGGCGATGAGGGGCGGCGCCGACTTCGACAATTGTTCGTTTGGAACGACCACCCCGAGCCGCGCTATCGCCCCGCTGATCACTTTACTTCTCTCCATCCTCTTCCTCATCCTGCCGGCACTCACCGCGCGGGCCATGGACATCCAGTCCGTCACCTCGCCAAAGGGCATCTCTGCCTGGCTCGTCGAGGACTATTCCGTGCCAGTCGTCGCCATCCGCTTTGTTTTCGGCGGCGGCTCGACGCAGGATCCGGTCGGCAAGGAGGGACTAGCCAATCTGATGACCGGCCTGTTCGACGAAGGCGCCGGACCGCTCGACAGTGAAGACTTCCAGATCAAGCTCGACGATGCCGGCGCCGAGATGAGCTTCGACGAGAGCCGCGACGGCATCTACGGCTCGATGCGCATGCTGGCCGAGCAGCGCGACCAGGCCTTCGACCTGTTGCGGCTGGCGGTCAACGAGCCGCGCTTCGACCAGCTGCCGATTGACCGCATCCGCTCCCAGATCCTGTCCGGCATCATCGCCGGCGAAAACGATCCCGACACGGTGGCGCAGAACAAATGGGCGCGAGCGCTTTATGGCGATCATCCCTATTCCCGCTCCGACCAGGGCACCAAGGAAAGCATCGCCACCATCACGCCCGATGATCTCAAAGCCTTGCACAAAGCGGTGTTCGCTCGCGGCGGCCTGCGTGTCGCCGTGGTCGGCGCCATCGACGCGGAGACGCTGAAGAAGAAGCTCGACATGGTGTTTGGCGACCTACCGCAAAACCAGGCGCTGAGGCCGGTGGCCGATATCGACCCGAAGCTGGCGCAGCATATCGAGGTCGACTACGACCTGCCGCAGACCTCCCTGCAGCTCGCTTTTCCCGGCGTGAAACGCAAGGCGGCGGATTTCTTCCCCGCCGTGCTGATGAACGAGATTCTTGGCGGCGGCACCTTCACCTCGCGCCTGTTCCAGGAGGTGCGCGAGAAGCGCGGGCTGGCCTACAGCGTCAACTCCTCGCTCATCAACCAGGACCACGCCAGCGCGCTGATCGTCAGCACCGGCACCCGCTCCGACCGTGCGGCCGAGACGCTGGGCATCATCCGCGATGTGGTCAAGCAACTGGCCGAGCAAGGCCCGACCGAAGCGGAACTGGAGGCGACCAAGAAATACATGATCGGCGCCTACGCCATCAACAATCTGGACTCGTCCAGCGCCATCGCCGCAACGCTGGTCGAACTGCAGCTCGACGATCTCGGCATCGACTACATGCAGCGCCGCGCCGGCTACATCAACGCGGTGACGCTCGATCAGGTCAAGGCGGCGGCGAAGAAGCTGCTGACCGCCGAGCCGACCATCATGGTCATCGGCCCGAAACTGGCCGGAGCCGGCAAGGGATGAGAGCGGGCACGCATTTCTCTTTTCCGGACGCCGGCGCCGCCCCTCATCGCCCTGCCGGGCACTTCTCCCCGTATAGTGACGGGGAG
>NZ_RZTB01000360.1:0-612 GCF_003997735.1 Mesorhizobium sp. M7A.F.Ca.MR.148.00.0.0
TGGCCGGCCTTGCGCATGTGTCGGCAAGGACGAGCGATGAAACCAAGGTGCTGGCGCTGGCCGGGCGCTCCGCCTCGGGCAAGACAATCGCGTGGCTGGCGAACCTGACGGCGGAAGACGTGCAGGTCGACATTTCAGCTTTTGGCCGAGGCCAGGTCGCAATGACGCCTTACGCGATCCTTCGGATCGGCTGAACCGCCGAGATCATTTTTCAGAATTCATCACATAGAGCGCGCGCGAGCGTTCGAGATGCTTGATCATCGCCTTCTCGGCGCCATCGGCATCCTTCTTCTCGATGCGGCCGATGATCTCTTCGTGCTCGGTCAGCGTGAACTTTTCCTTGCCGGTCCAGATCAGCATTTCGGTGTGGTATTCCTTCAGCCAGCCCAGCATCGCCTCGCTGACGGCAATATAGATCGGATTGCCGGAGATGGCGGCGATCTGGGTATGGAACTTCATGTCGGCGGAGATGAAGGCTTCGGAATCGCCGCGAAAGCCGCGCTGTTCGGCAACGGTGGCCCTGAGCCGCAGCACATCCTCGGCGGTGGCCTTTTCGGCGGCTTCCCTGACCATGCCGCGCTCGAAGAAGATGCGCGCGGTCTTCAGGTGCTC
>NZ_RZTB01000361.1:0-611 GCF_003997735.1 Mesorhizobium sp. M7A.F.Ca.MR.148.00.0.0
GTGGCGATCTTGATCTCGCCGTTCTTGACCACCGCCCGCTCCTCGCCGGCGCCGACCGCCAGGATGGTCGCATGCGGCGGGTTGATGACGGCAGCAAAATCCTTGATGCCGAACATGCCGAGGTTGGACACCGCCGTGGTGCCGCCCTGATACTCTTCCGGCTTCAGCTTGCGGCTGCGCGCGCGGCTGGCCAGGTCCTTCATCTCGTTGGAGATGGTGGACAGCGTCTTTTCGTCGGCCTTGCGGATAATCGGCGTGATCAGGCCACCGGGGATCGACACGGCAACGCCGACATCGGCATGCTTGTGCTTGACCATGGCGCTTTCGGTCCATGAGGCATTGGCATCCGGCACCGCCTTCAGTGCCATCGCCATCGCTTTGATGACCATGTCGTTGACCGACAGCTTGTAGGCCGGCGCCTCGCCCTTGTCAGTCTTCTTCACCGGGGCTGCCGCATTGATCTGCGTGCGCAGCGCCAGCAGCGCATCGAGCTCGCAGTCGAGCGTCAGGTAGAAATGCGGGATGGTGGTCTTGGCCTCGACCAGCCGCCGCGCAATGGTCTTGCGCATATTGTCATGCGGGACGAGGTCGTAGGAGCCCTGTTCGAACAG
>NZ_RZTB01000362.1:0-600 GCF_003997735.1 Mesorhizobium sp. M7A.F.Ca.MR.148.00.0.0
GGGGTGGGCCGCCGCAAGCACAAGCTAATATATGACCGGCTCTAATGCCTATGGTGTGATCGCGGAATCGCCTGACGGGCAGTCTAGGCCATCGGGACTAATTGCTGCGCTTTCATTCTGCCAGTAGCTTGTAGGTCTGGTCATTTAGCCCACCTTTGTGCCCAGATTGGTCGGCACGCTCACCGTCACCGGTGCTTGGTAGTTGATCGTGCCGACCTCCCTTTTTGCTACGTGGAATCGATGCCCGTGTGGCAACCGAAGAAACTGGCGAACGCGGCGCATTGAAGCTAGTCCGAGCGCTGGCGAAGGCGATCAATTGAGACCATGGAGCGTTTGACGCGAAAATAGTTGTGCCCGACAGTAACGAAATATTGTACGTTTACGACGATCCAAAATCCGAAACTAGCAAAAACTGTCACAGATTATCGCAATAGAGCGGTCGATTCCGCGACGATGTAGCCGATATATAGCTTGCTATAGTATATCGATTTTGGGATGTTATTAACATACCTAAGTATTATACTTGACATCCTATGGTATGATGTATGCGCTTCGCTCCCGTTGCGTTCATTGGATGTTCCGTTACTTCAGCCAATCCTT
>NZ_RZTB01000363.1:0-598 GCF_003997735.1 Mesorhizobium sp. M7A.F.Ca.MR.148.00.0.0
CGCCGTAGGTGCGCAGCTAGTTCTCCGCCCGTAGTAGCGCGCGTGATAGCCGAGACGCTCCGGCGTGCGCTCGCTCTTCGAAGCACCCAGCGCCTCGTCCATCTCGGCCTCGAGCACCTCCTGCATCACGGCGCGAATCACCTCGTGCAATCCATCCGGCTTCGAAAGCAAAATGTCGTTGACGCTGCTATGGCGGATTTATCTTCAGGCTTGGTCCTGGTGGCGATGCTGAGTTCGCTTCGCTGAGATTGGGCGGTCATGACAGGGTGGTGTTCAATGTCACCCTGTCCTGGAAGAAATTACCATCCGTATTAAGCGACTGACGATGAGTGATGTGTGTCCAAAATCTGACAGCTGTCAGAAAACATGTCGGGTTCAATACAGCGGAGCGTCTTAGCTCTGTCGGGCTTTTCGAAGCCTATCTCGCAGTAACTGCGCGCCAGGCGCACTAGCTCGGCCTTTGCTGGTCGATGTGCGGCAATATAGTGTGAGGGCTGACCCGCATGAGAACACGGAACTCGCTCGATGAAGGATGATCGACGGCATCCAGAAAGCTTCTCTCCGGCGGGTTCGAGGGTGCTGCGCGCGCATCTCGGCG
>NZ_RZTB01000364.1:0-588 GCF_003997735.1 Mesorhizobium sp. M7A.F.Ca.MR.148.00.0.0
GCAGGCACCAGCTTCGCCATGGCCGAGGACGCCGGCTGTGAGGCGTTCAAGTGGCCGGTGACGCGGGAGCAGACCCTGTTTGCCGCAGCACCGGCAACGCCGTCCGGAACGGCGCTGGCGGTCGGTGCGGCTGCGGACCTGGAGCTGGTGCCGGTAGAGAAAGCCGGTTTTGCGGTAGCGCCCGAACGTGCCCCGGCATCAGACACGTTTGGTGCCGTCGCCAGCGTGGAGGTACCGTCCGAGGGAGCCATCCAGATCAGTCTCTCGGGCGAGGCCTGGATCGATGTCATCCAGGATGGCCAGGCCATCAAGTCGGCGGGCTATAGTGGCGTGAAAACATGCCCTGGCATCCGCAAGAGCGTGCGCTTCAAGCTTGCGCCCGGCCCGGCCACCGTCCAGTTCAGCGGCGCGAAAAAAGCTGAGCTGAAGGTCGCCGTGCTGGCGCCGGAATGAGACGGCGCCAGGCAGGGGGGAGGCCTTCATCGGTGGTCCGAAGCCGGCGCTTTGTGTCAGCGGTGCCTTATCGCGGTCAGCGGACCGGCGCCATCAAGGCAAAGTGTGCGCCTTGCGGGTCCTGGCACTGCACGA
>NZ_RZTB01000365.1:0-588 GCF_003997735.1 Mesorhizobium sp. M7A.F.Ca.MR.148.00.0.0
ACAGCCACCATGTGCATGGCGGCGGGGCTGACTTTTATGCCGCGGTTGATCGGATGGGCCTAGAGGGCATGGTGTCGAAGCGGCCGGACAGCGTCTATCGGTCAGGCGATACCGAAGCCTGGCGGAAAACGAAATGCTACGAGGAAGTCGACTTTGAGGTTGCAGGCGTGCAGCGCAAGCCGGGATCGGCTCCACTCGCTTTGATGGTAACCCGCGATGCGGAACGCCGCTATGTCGGGTCGGCAAACATCGCTCTGACCAAAGCCATGCGAGAACACCTCTATGCCAAGGTGCAAGAGGGGAAAGGCACGCCCCCCAAAGGCGCGGACAAGCCCGACGCTGAATGGATCAAACCTGGCCTCGTCGGCCGCGTGAAGACCCTTAAGCGCGAGGACAAGCTGCGCCATGCGACATTGCGGGCGATCCGGGAGGCAAAGGCATGACGCATCGCCCACGATGCACATCTCGGGAATCGACCGGTGCGAGGGGTGGCCGGCGCCTGTGGCGGGTTCGACTGTCGGGATGTAGCGATCATCCCAGGCATCTTTTTCGGCTAACGTCTTCGATCTGACGTAGGCGGTGAGAGTG
>NZ_RZTB01000366.1:0-587 GCF_003997735.1 Mesorhizobium sp. M7A.F.Ca.MR.148.00.0.0
TCATCCACGGGCGGAGCAAGGAGCGAAGCGACGCGGCGCAGACCCGAGGATCCATTCCGTGACGTCGGCCGAAGAATGCAACCCCTCAAGATGGTCGGCGGATCGTTCGGTCGCTATACTTCGTTCATGACGGGCTATGTCTATTTAACTGCGAGCCGGAAACGCGGCACCATCTATATTGGCGTCACAAACGATCTCGGCCGCCGAATGCCCGAGCACAAGTCTGGTGAGGGTTCGCGCTTTACTGGGCGGTATGGCGTAGAACGCTTGGTTTGGTACGAAGAGTATTTCGACATCCGCGATGCAATCCAGCGCGAGAAGTCGCTGAAACGTTGGCCGCGTCAATGGAAGATTGAATTGATCGAAAAGGCCAATCCGGAGTGGTTCGAGCTTTTCCGCGGGACTGGGTGGTAGCGCCAAGTTCTGCACTGCTTTGACCCGCCATACCGCCACGGAATGGATCCTCGGGTCTGCGCAGGAGCTTCGCTCCCGCTACGCCCGTGGATGACGAAAGGATGAGGCCTATTCCACCGTCACCGATTTCGCCAGATTGCGCGGCTGGTCGACGTCGGTGCCCATGAAGACGG
>NZ_RZTB01000367.1:0-217 GCF_003997735.1 Mesorhizobium sp. M7A.F.Ca.MR.148.00.0.0
GTTCGAGGGCAAGCGCCTGCCGGTAGGCATCGCGCGCGGCGTCGTCGTCGCCACGGGCGCGGCGCACATCGCCGATTCCCACCAGCGCTTCGGCATTGCGCGGATCAATCGCCAGCACCCGCTGAAACGACTGCTCGGCCCGCGTGTAATCCTGCTCGATCAGGGAAATCCGCGCGTCGAGGCCGAGCGCCTCGGCATCATCAGGCACAGTGCCAAG
>NZ_RZTB01000367.1:227-587 GCF_003997735.1 Mesorhizobium sp. M7A.F.Ca.MR.148.00.0.0
ATCGTTGCGCGGGCGCGCGGAACGTTGCCCTGCCATATCGCCAGGCGGACCTTGCCGAGGCGGGCGTCGAGAAGGCCGGGCTTGATGGCCAGCGCCTGGTCGAAGAAATGCCCGGCCTCGTCGAATTTCTGTTGGGAGCCCGCCACGAGACCCATGGCGACCAGGATGTCGGTGTTTTTAGGCGCCAGGCCGAGCGCGCGGCGATAGGCGTTCTCCGCCTCGGGCAATTGTCCCGCCGCTCGCAATCTCTGGCCCTTCTCCATCAGGCCGGCGACAGGATCCGGCCGCGGCGGGCGCAGCTTCTTCCTCGCGGTCGCAGGCTTCTGCTTGCTGCTGTCGGCCTGCTGGGCCTTGCGGATG
>NZ_RZTB01000368.1:0-586 GCF_003997735.1 Mesorhizobium sp. M7A.F.Ca.MR.148.00.0.0
TCAGTATCCCGCGACCAGACAATGCGACACCGGGTGAATACGCATCAGGGCTGCTTATTGACTATCAAAAACGCCGTACTAATTCCCGTACTAATTGGCAAAAAGTACGGCACCATTTTTCTAACTGTTTGAAAAAAATATTGGTGATCCCGACAGGAATCGAACCTGTGACCTACAGATTAGGAATCAGGTTCGCTGCCAAACGATGGTCAATCAAGAGGCAACGTCTGCTTCCCGCCGAAGAGCGAGAATTGGAAGTGTCGCGGTGGCGCGTTCCTGCTCCGAACTGCAGCTTCAGCTGGCTAGGACCGATGAGAACTCGCACTCCGGTTTGCGCGGCTGGGAAGATTTTGAGAATGAGGGACTCCTGCGCTGATAGGCCGGGCGCACAAGCAGGTTAGAACGTTTGCCTGCGCCGTGCGAGATGCGCAAGGAGGGCCGGCAAACGCATCGCATTCAGGACTCGCTTCGCAGGGACACCGCCCTTGCGCGCCATCTCGACACCCCAATGCATGTGGTCGAGTTCGCAGATTCAGCCTCAAGATCACCCACTCGGCGGTGGATTTCGCCAATTGGCCCTTGCCGA
>NZ_RZTB01000369.1:0-259 GCF_003997735.1 Mesorhizobium sp. M7A.F.Ca.MR.148.00.0.0
GCTCATGGGCGAGGCTGCCGCGCAGCGTCAGCGGATCGGTGACGTCCCAGGAGATGCCGGCAAAGATGGTACGCGTCGGCACCAGCGTGCCGTCGGAGATCTCGGGTGCATCCCCATAACCACCAAACACATTGACGCTCGGGACAACTGCAACATCGGCTCGCAGGACATAACCATCAGCGCGCGTGCCGATGTCGTCGGCTGCGTGGACCCAACGTGCCGAAAGCCCCAGCCGGCCGTCCAGGACATAGACCTGCAC
>NZ_RZTB01000369.1:328-585 GCF_003997735.1 Mesorhizobium sp. M7A.F.Ca.MR.148.00.0.0
CGCTGCCAGCACATAGGCCGAAACCGTGGCGGAAAAGGCCTGGTCGATGCGGCCGTCGATCTGAACATCGGTGCGACCGTAGCGAGTCGCCATCCGGGTGTGGCTCGAAATGGTCGTCTGCGGGGTGAGCCGATAGGCAAGGCCGGTCGAACTGTCTGTCCAATCACCAAGTCCATCGGTGAGGTCGCTCACTTCGCTACCGATATCGAGCCGCCATTTGCGCGGCGGTGGTGCGGCCAGTCTCTGCTCGATGTCGC